>CAMKAU010000045.1 GCA_946410595.1 uncultured Clostridia bacterium | reverse complement strand
GTCTTTTGCCTACTTTTCTTCAGAAAAGTAGGTCCTTTTCTTCAGAAAAGGAAGGAGTTCCCGTTTCCTTACCCCCGCGCGGCGGCGAGGGCGACCCAGTCGTTTTCCTGCTCGCGGCGCAGGATCCGGAAGCCGTTTGCTTCCAGCGCGTCCCGGACGAGCCCCTCGGACTTATCGATGATGCCGGAGAAGAGGCAGACGGCGCCGGGGGCGAGGCAGGCGGGGAGGGAGGGCAGGAGGCGGACGATGATCTCCGCGACGAGGTTGGCGGCGACGAGCTGATAGCCGCCGGGGATCCGCTCTACCGAGGAGAGGAGGTCGGACTGCAGGCAGAGAACGTTTTGGCAGCCGTTCTTTTCCGCGTTCTCCCGCGCGACGCGCACGGCGTCCGGGTCGAGATCGCAGGCGACACAGCGGCTTGCGCCGAGCTTGGAGGCGGCGATCGAAAGGATCCCGCTGCCGCAGCCCACGTCGAGAAACGCGGCGTCTGCGGGGAGATAGTCCTCGATCATCGAGAGAACGAGGCGCGTCGTCTCGTGCGTGCCGGTGCCGAACGCCATCCCCGGATCCATCCGCACGGCGATCTCGCCGACTTTCGGCTCCTCTCCGAGCCACGCGGGGAGGATCGCGATCCGGCCGACACGCTGCGGCCGGTAGTACTTTTTCCAGTTTTCCTCCCACTCGGAGGAGCGCCGCCCGGTCACGGTCAGGACGATCCCTCCGCCGAGGGCGGCGAACCGCTCGCGGAGAAACACCTCCGCCGCGGGCGCCTCCGGGCTGTCCGCGGGGAGGTAAAAGGCGACGGAGCCGCGGCTCTTATCGGCCGAGAGGATGCTCTCGTCCACCAGCTCCCCGTACATCGGATCCGGCCCCGCGTCCCGGTGATCCTCGATCACCAGAGCCGGCTCGATCCGGCTCATCACGGCTGCCGCCGTGTCGAGCAGGGCGCTGTCCGTTTCCGCTTTGAACTCGATCCATTCCCGCTGCATATTTGCTCTCTTCCCGAAAACAGCCGGCTTGCGCCGGCCGTTTTCCGTTTTTTTATTTTCCGAAGAACTTTTTCCGTTTGGTATAGTTGGTATCCTTGCAGCTGTCGGCAAACGCCTCCAGCAGCTTTTTCTGCTCGCCCGAGAGGTTCTTCGGCACCTCGACGAGGATATGGATCACCAGATTGCCCTTTCCCGAGGAGCGGAGCATCTTGATCCCGCTGCCGCGGAGGGTGAACTCCGCGCCGTTCTGCGTGCCCGCCGGCAGATCGAACTTCACCTTCGACCCGTCGAGGGTCGGGATATCGAGCGAGGCGCCGAGCGCCGCCTGCGGGAAGGTCACGGGCACCTCGCAGTGGAGGTCGTACCCGTCCCGCTCAAAGACGCTGTGCCGCCGCAGGTTGACCACGACGTAAAGATCGCCGTCCGGCCCGCCGCCGCGGCCGCTGTTCCCTTCTCCCGACTGCATGATCCGCTGCCCGTCGTCGATCCCCGCGGGAATCGTAACGGCAAACTTCTTTTTGACCCGTACGTAGCCCTTTGCGCTGCAGTTCGGGCAGGGCTGCGAGATCTTCTTCCCGCTCCCGCCGCAGGCGGAGCAGCGCTGGGTGGTCTGCATCATCCCGAGCATCGTCCGCTGGGTGACGCGGACCTGGCCGGTGCCGCGGCAGTCCGGGCAGGTCTCGACCGAGCTTCCCTTCGCCGCGCCGGTCCCGCCGCAGTCGGGGCATTTTTCGATCCGGTTGAAGGAGATGTCCTTTTTACAGCCGAAGGCGGCCTCCTCCAGCGTCAGCGTAACGCTGACCGCGATATCGTCCCCGCGGACGGCGGCGCTGCGTCCCCGCGCGGAGCTCCCGCCGCCGAAAAAGGCGGAAAAAATGTCCCCGAAGCCGGAAAAATCACCGAACCCGGAAAACCCGCTCCCGTCGAAGCCGCCGGCGCCCGAGGAGGGGTCGAAGGCGGCGTGGCCGTACGCGTCGTACTTCGAGCGTTTGTCCGCGTCGGAGAGAACGGCGTACGCCTCGTTTACCTCCTTGAACTTCATCTCGGCGTCCTTGTTGCCGGGATTGACGTCCGGGTGGTACTGCTTCGCCAGTTTATAGTATGCTTTTTTGATCTCGGCGTCGGTGGCGGTCTTCGACAGCCCCAATACCTCGTAATAATCTCTTTTTTCCTCAGCCATGGTCGGTCATCTCTCCTGATACCGAACAAGAGGCGGACGGAGGGGGCTCCGTCTCTGCCTCTTTTCGGTCAGCGGTATTTTATTTGCTGTCGCCGGTCTTATCTTCAAAATCAGCGTTGTAGACGGTGTCGTCTCCGCCGCCCGCGCCGGCGCTCGGATCAAAGCCCGCGCCCGCGTTCGGGTCGAAGCCCGCGCCCTGCGCGCCGGACGCCTGCTGCTGCTGATACAGCTTTTCGCTGATCCCGTAGAAGGCCTTTTCCAGCGCGTCGCTGTCCGCCTTGATCTCCTCGCTTGAGCCGTTCTCAAGACTCTTTTTCAGCTTTTCGATCGCGTCGCGGACCGGCGCCTTGTCGGCGTCGCTCACCTTGTCGCCCATCTCCTCGAGCGTCTTTTCGCTCTGGTAGATCAGACTGTCCGCCTTGTTCTTCGTCTCGGCGGCTTCCTTCTGCTTGCGGTCAGACTCCGCGAACTTCTCCGCGTCCTTGACGGCGCGGTCGATATCCTCCTTGCTCATATTGCTCGAGGAGGTGATCGTGATATGCTGTTCCTTGCCGGTGCCCTTATCCTGCGCCGTGACGTTCACGATGCCGTTGGCGTCGATATCGAAGGTCACTTCGATCTGCGGGACGCCGCGGGGTGCCGGCGGGATCCCGTCGAGCGTAAAGCGGCCGAGGGTGGTGTTGCCGGACGCCATCTCACGCTCGCCCTGCAGCACGTGGATCTCCACGGAGGTCTGGCCGTTCGCCGCGGTGGAATAGACCTGGCTCTTCTTGACCGGGATGGTGGTGTTGCGGTCGATGATCCGGTTGAAGACGCCGCCGAGGGTCTCGATGCCGAGGGACAGAGGCGTGACGTCGAGCAGGAGCAGATCCTTGACGTCGCCGCCGAGCACGCCCGCCTGAACGGCCGCGCCGATCGCGACGCATTCGTCGGGGTTGATGCCCTTGAAGGGATCCTTGCCGATAAAGCTCTTCACCGCTTCCTGCACGGCGGGGATACGGGTGGAGCCGCCGACGAGCAGGACCTTGTCGATCTGGCCGACGGAGATGCCCGCGTCCTTGATAACCTGGCGGGTCGGGCCCATCGTCGCTTCCACGAGGTCGGCTGTCAGCTCGTTGAACTTGGCGCGGGTCAGCGTCGCCTCAAAGTGCTTCGGGCCGGTGGCGTCCGCCGTGATATAGGGCAGGTTGATCTCGGAGGTGGTCACGCCGGAGAGCTCGATCTTCGCCTTCTCCGCCGCTTCCTTCAACCGCTGGAGCGCCATCTTGTCCTGGCGCAGGTCGATGTTGTTGGTCTTCTTGAAGGTGTCCGCCATCCAGTCGATGACCCGCTTGTCGAAGTCGTCGCCGCCGAGGCGGTTGTTGCCGGCGGTCGCCAGCACTTCGAAAACGCCGTCCGAGATCTCGAGCAGCGAAACGTCGAAGGTGCCGCCGCCGAGGTCGAAGACCATGATCTTCTGGGAGTTCTCCTTATCCATGCCGTAGGCCAGCGCCGCCGCCGTCGGCTCGTTGATGATACGCAGGACCTCCAGTCCCGCGATCTTGCCGGCGTCCTTGGTCGCCTGGCGCTGCGCGTCGGAAAAGTACGCGGGGACGGTGATGACCGCCTGCGTGACCTTTTCCCCGAGGTAGGCCTCCGCGTCGCTCTTGAGCTTTGAGAGGATCATCGCGGAGATCTCCTGGGGGGTGTAGTTCTTGCCGTCGATCGTTACCTTGTAGTTGTGTCCCATCTCGCGCTTGATGCTGGAGATGGTGCGGTCGGGGTTGGTGATCGCCTGTCTCTTGGCGACCTGCCCCACCATTCTCGCGCCGTTTTTATCGAACGCAACGACCGAAGGGGTGGTGCGGGCTCCTTCGGGGTTCGGGATCACGATCGGCTCGCCGCCTTCATACACAGCGACGCAGCTGTTGGTCGTACCGAGGTCGATACCGATGATTTTTGACATATTGATCTATCTCCTTTTTCTTGAATTTGCGATTTATGAGTACCGGTCAGTTCGCCACGCTCACCATGGCGAAGCGGATGACCTTGTCGCCGATCTGATACCCCTTTTGCAGGACCTGCGCCACAACGCTCTCCCCGAGGGTTTCGTCCTCGACGTGCATCACGGCGTTCATCGTGCCGGGGTCGAAGGGCTTGCCCGCCGCCTCGATCTCGGAAACGCCCATCTTCACGAGCGCCTCCGTCGCCGAGCGGAGGATCATCTCCAGCCCTTTTTTGTTTTCCTCGCTTCCGGAAAACGCCAGCCCGCGCTCCAGACTGTCGAGGATGGGGAGAAGCCCCTTCACCGCGTCCGCGTACGCGTCCGAGTAAAGACCTTCCCGCTCCTTCTGGGTGCGGCGCCGGTAGTTCTCGTACTCGGCGGCGATCCGGAGACGGCTCTCCTCGCTGCCCGCGGCTTTCGTTTCCGCGTCCGCCAGCGCCTTTTTCAGCGCCGCGATCTCCGCGTCCGCTTTTTTGAGTTCCTTTTTCAGTTTCCGGCCGGTCTCCGGCGTTTCCCGCTCCTCCGCCTTTTCGGCGGGAGCGGCCGTCTCCGTACCGGCGTCTTCCGTTTCCTTTTCTTTTTCTTTTTCCCGATCAGTCATCGCTTGTCTTGTCCTCTCCTTTCTCCGGCAGCAGCGGCGGCGCGTCGTCCGAGATCAGCTCGTTGATGCCGTTTGCCAGGCTGTCTACCATCGAGATCACGTTCTGATATTTCATCCGGCGGGGTCCGATCACGCCGACGGCGCCGACGATCTTGCCGCCGCGGCGGACGGTCTTGTAGACCAGCGCGGAGGAGCCGAGCGCGCCGAGGCGGTTTTCCGATCCGATCAGGATCTTCACCTCCCCGTCGTCCTCTTCTCCCTCCTCGCTCTGCGCCACGATGTCGAGCAGCTCGTTTTTGCTGTCGCCGAGCCCGATCAGGCCGGCGATACTTTCGGTATCCGCGTATTCCGGGTATCCGAGCAGCCGGTCCATCCCCTCAAGCCGCACGTCGCCGCTTTCCCCTTCGCTTGCCGCCTCGTACACGCTCTTGACCGCCACACGGACAAGTGCGGGCGCGGCGGGGCACATTTCCTCCATCTTCATCATCAAAGGGAGGGTGATCTGGTGCGCCGGCACGTTCGAGAGGCAGGCGTTGAGCGCGGCGGAAAGGGTCTTTGCGTCCTCGGGGAGCAGGTCGGTATCGGTCCGCAGGTTTTTGGTCTTCGCGGTCCCGTCCTCGCGGATCATCACAAGCAGCAGACTGCGCGGGGTGAGATAGATCGCCTCGAACTGGGCGAAGGCGGCGTTTCCTTTTCCGGGGCGGAGCGCCACGCCGGTATAGTTGGTCAGGGTGGAGGCAAGGCGGGAGGCCTGCGTGAGGATGGAATCGAGCTCCGCGCGTTTTTCCCGCAGCGCGCTCTTGATCCGCTCCACGTCGCCCGCCGCGCTGTTGTAATTCTGCAGCAGCAGATCGACGTAAAAGCGGTAGCCCGTTTCCGTCGGGATCCGGCCGGAGGAGGTGTGCGGCTGCTCGAGATACCCAAGCGTTTCCAGTTCCGCCATCTCGTTGCGGATCGTGGCCGAGGAGCAGGCGAACTTGCCGCAGTCGCAAAGGAACTTGGAGCCGACCGGCTCGCCGTTTTCGATATACGACTCCACGACCGTCCGCAGGATCAGCTGCTTGCGGGCGCTGAGGCCCTCTCCCTTCTGCTTCATCTTCTCCCTCCGTCTTTTCTTTTATTCGCCCGCCGGGGATAGGGCGTCCCGGACGCATCCGGTTTTTAGCACTCTATGAGTTCAAGTGCTAAACACAAGCATAATTTACCACGCCGGGCGGCGTTTGTCAAGAGCCGGAAGAAATTTTTTTGTGAATGGTTTGTTAATTAACGCTTTTCAGTGCTAATTTGCCAAAGAAAAAGGACCTGCCGCGGGCAGGTCCTTTTTCGGGCGGGTCATTCCGCCGTATAGTTATCGAAATAGCCCTGAACGTAGACGATCGGGGTGCCTTTGTCGCCGCTGCCGGAGGTCAGATCGCAGAGCGAGCCGATCAGGTCGGTCAGGCGGCGGGGGGTCGTCCCCTCGGAGACCATCTTCCCCTTCAGACTGCCGTCCTTTTTGCGGATGGACTCCCGGATCGCTTCGGTGAGCGCCTCGCCCTTCAAGGCGGCAAAGTCGTTATCCGCCAGATACTTGAGCTTCAGTTCGTTCGGGGTGCCGACGAGCCCCTCGGTGTAAGCGGGGGACACGACCGGGTCCGCCAGCTCCCAGATCTTGCCGACCGGGTCCTTGAAGGCGCCGTCGCCGTAGACCATCACCTCGACGGTGACCCCGGTCGCCTCCCGGATCTTTTCGCGCACGCCCTCGACAAACCACTGCGGGTCCTCGGGGAACAGCTTGACCCTGTCCTCGGTCGCCTTGTTGGAGCCGAGCAGGCCGTAGCGGCTGTTATAGCCGCTGCCGCCGACCGGGGCGGTCATGATCTCGTCGATCCCCAGCACTCTGCCGGCGCCCGCCTCGCGCAAAATCCGCTTGGTGCGGGCGCGGGTGTGGATATCGCAGCAAAGGACCTTATCGGTATAGGAGAGGATGGCGCGCGGATCGTTGGCGAAGATCACCTCGCACTCCGCGCCGCTCTCGCGGATCAGATCGCCGTAATACGCGACGTAGTCCACGCCGGTAAACTCGTGCCGGTTCTCCCCGAAAAGCTCGCGGTAGCGGGAAAGGGAGAGCACGTCGCGGTAGGGGTCGATCCCCGCCGCGTCGAGCTGATCGTAGGTGATCAGATGATTGCCCACCTCGTCCGAAGGGTAGGAAAGCATCAGAACGACCTTGTCGCAGCCGCGGGCGATCCCGCGCAGGCAGATCGCGAACCGGTTGCGGCTGAGGATCGGGAAGATCACGCCGACCGTCCCGCCCCCGAACTTGGCGCGAACGTCCGCCGCGATATCCGCCGTGGTGCAGTAGTTGCCCTGCGCGCGGGCGACGACCGCCTCCGTCACGCCGATCACGTCCCGCGGACGGACGGAAAACCCTTCCTCTTTTGAAGCGGCGAGAACAGACTCCGCCACGATGGAAACGATATCGTCTCCTTCCTTGATGATAGGGGCGCGGATGCCTCTCGTTACAGTGCCGACGGTTCTGCTCATATCTTCCTCCCGATAACGCCTTCCGGCGAACTATCCTTATATATTATAGACGAGCGGCCGCGCCCTGTCAAGAGTTTTCAGCGGTGGTTGATATGCGTGCGGGAGAAGGAACGGCGCAGCGCGGTCGGGGAGATCCCCTGCCGGCGGGAAAAGAAACGCAGAAAATATTTATAGTCCTCAAACCCGCAGCGAGCGGCGATCTCCGAGAGGGAGAGGCCGGTCGTTAAGAGAAGATCGCTCGCCCGTTTCAGCCGGGCGCGGTCGATATATTCCTTGAGGGAAACGCCGTGCGCGCGCCGGAACAGGCGGGAGAGATAGTCGGGATTGTAGCCGAACAGCTCCGCCAGATCCGCGACGCGCAGCGGCCCGTCGAGGTGCAGGCGGATATGCTCCTCCATCCGGGAAAGCAGCGGCGGATTGGCGCCCCGCTCCTCGCGCGGGGCCGCCGCCTCCATCAAAATCAGACGCAACAGGTAATCCCGCGCCAGCGGCTCGGTCCCCGGCGCGCTCGCGGCGTGGATCAGCTGGCGGAAATAGAGGGGGATCCGCGCGTTTTCTCCGACGTCGAGCGTCTCCGGGAACCCGCTCCCGTCCCATCCCGTGAAGTGCGCCCAGTAAAAGGAAACGTTTTCGCTTTTCGCCGTGCCGCGGTGCGGGCGGCGCGGCGCGAGAAAAAAGAGGGTATTCTCCGTCAGAGCGTACTCCCGTTCTTTTGCCGCGAGGAAAACCGTCCCCCGCGTGACAAGGATCAGCTCGCCGCTCTCGACCGTGCGGGCGGGGTGGATCCACTCCCCCTCGGAGATAAAATGCCCCGCGCTCTCGAAACAAATCTTCTCGTAATTCAAGTCGGATTATTCCCCCAAAACTACCGGTTTGAAGGTTGCAACGCAACCCTCTGTCCTGTATAGTAATATTAACATATCATTCAAGTTATGTAAAGGGGGATCCGTATGAAAAACGTTCCATTTTCCGACGTGCGCGTGACCGGCGGCTTCTGGAAAAACAAGCAGGACCTCGTCCGCGAGGTCACGATCCGCGCGGTCTACGACCGTTTCAAGGAGAGCGGGAGGATCGACGCCTTCCGTTTCGATCCCGAGGGGACCGAGATCCAGCCCCACGTCTTCTGGGATTCCGACGTGGCGAAATGGATCGAATCGGTCGCCTATCTGATCGCACAGCAGCCGGACCCCGCGCTGGAGGCGATGGCGGACGAGATCATCGGCGAGATCGCCGCGCATCAGGCGGAAGACGGATATTTCAATCTCTACTTCCAGCAGATCGCACCCGACAAGCGCTTTACCGAACACGGCAAGCACGAGCTCTACTGCCTCGGCCATCTGATCGAGGCGGCGGTCGCCTACTATCATGCGACCGGCAAGGACACGCTCCTTACCTCTGTGAAGAAATACGCGGACTTCGTTTACGACCTTTTCGCCGTCCGGGACGGCGCCGCCTTCGTCACCCCGGGGCACGAGGAGATCGAGCTTGCGCTGATGACGCTCTACCGCGTCACACACGATCAAAAGCACCTCGAGCTCTGCCGCTTCTTCCTTGACGAGCGCGGCAAGCACCCGGACCGGGATCCCGGGGCCCCCCGCCTCGGGCTGAAATACGCGCAGGGGCACAAGCCGGTCCGCGAGCAGCGGACCGCGGTCGGCCACGCCGTGCGCGCCTGCTATCTCTATTCCGGGATGGCGGACTACGCGAAGGAAACGGGCGACAAAGAGATGGAAGACGCCTGCCGCGCGCTCTTTGACGACATCGTGAACACCAAGCTCTATATCACCGGCGGGATCGGCGCCTGCCACACCGGCGAGCGCTTCGGCGCCGCCTACTACCTCCCGAACGACGCCGCCTACGCCGAGACCTGCGCCGGCATCTCCCTCGCCATGTTCGCCTCCCGGATGCAGCAGTTCTCCGCCGACGTCCGCTACGCCGACGTGATCGAGCGGGTCTACTACAACAACGTCCTCTCCGGCCTTTCCCTCAGCGGGGACGAGTTCTTCTACGTCAACCCCCTTGAGCTTGACCCCGTCGAGCTGACCGTCCTCCGCGAAAACGGCGAAAAGGCGCCGCTTTCCCACCGCCCGAGGATCTTCAGCTGTTCCTGCTGCCCGCCGAATATCACCCGCATGATCCCGACCTTCCAGCGGTACGCCTACACCGTCTCCGAGGATACGCTCTACGTCCACCAGTTCCTTTCTTCGGACGCGAAGATCGCCGTCGCCGGGCAGACCGCTTCCGTCCGGCAGGAGACCGACTACCCCGTCTCCGGCAAGGTGAAGCTGACGGTGAAGCACTACACCGGCCGCCTCGCCGTGCGCGTTCCCTCCTGGTCCTCCGTGTACGCGGAGGAAAAGAAGGACGGCTACCTCTTCTATGACGTGAAGGGGGAGGCGGAGATCTCCCTCGACTTCTGCCCGGCTGTGGAGCTGATCGCCGCCGATCCGCGCGTGAGCGCCGACTGCGGCCGCGTGGCGGTCTGCCGCGGACCCGTCGTCTACTGTCTTGAGGAAGCGGACAACGGTCCCATGCTGCGCGACGTGCGGCTCTCCGCCGACGGGATCTTTACCGAGGCGCCGTCCGCGGAATACGGGCTGCCCGTGCTGGAAACGGAGGGCTGGCGCTCGGAGGAGGGAGAAGGGCTCTACCGCCCCTACACCGGCTCGCTGAAGAAGGTCCCCCTGCGCTTCATCCCCTACTACGCCTTCGCCAACCGCGAGGAGGGCGGGATGCTCGTCTGGGTCCTCGTCAAGGACTGATCCCCGAAAAACAAAAAAGACGCTTTCGAAAGAAAACGTCTTTTTCTGTTTCAAACGCGCCGGCGGCGGGCCGGGCGGCCGCGCCGGAGGGCTTTTCTCACTTCGGGAGGATCACGGAACGCAGGCGGATCGCCGTGCGCTGTTCGCCGTCCATTTCCACCGTGAGAAAAGACGGTTCGAACGCCAGCCGGATCTTGGACGGCGCAAGATACGCGCAGGCGATCGCCGCCGCCTTGACCGCCTGATTGACGGCACCGGCTCCGACGGCCTGCAGTTCGGCCTCTCCGCTTTCCCGGATCGATCCGGCCACCGCTCCCGCCACGAGATTGGGGTTGGATCGCGCAGAAACCTTCAAAACGTTTGCCATAGAATACCTCCTGTCCGTTCCGCGTGCAAGCGGATGCGTATCAAATCGGCGCGCGCCTTTCGCGCGCCGAGCGGGGACTTAAAAGCGGATCCGCTCCGCCGCAAGGCAGCGGCCGTCCTCCGAAAGGGTAAAGAGGGCGCCGTGCGCCCGGATCTCCCCTTCCGCCGTTTCAAAACGGGCGGGGAGCTTGCTTTTCATCGCGGCAACGACGGTCTCGGAGCGAACGCCGAGCACGCCGCCGACCGGCCCGGTCATACCGAGGTCGGTGAGATAGCCGGTCCCGCCGGGCAGGACCGTTTCGTCCGCCGTGGGAACGTGGGTGTGCGTCCCGAAGAGGACATTTACCTTCCCGTCGAACGCGCGCGCCATCGCCATCTTTTCGCTGGTATACTCGGCGTGGAAATCGACGACGGACACGTCGTAATGCCCCTGTTCGCGCGCGAGGATCCGCTCCAGCGTTTCAAAGGGGCAGGCGAGCGGAACGGGAAAACCGAGATTGCCCCGCAGGGAGACGACGAGTACCCGCCGCCCGTCCGCGGCGCGGCAGACCGTGTAGCCGCCGCCCGGCGCGCCCGCCGGGTAGTTGGCGGGGCGCAGCGCGTTTTCGCGCGCGTCGAGATAAGCGGAAAACGCCTTCCGCCCGAAGGTGTGATTGCCGCCCGTGAGAACGTCGCAGCCGGCCTCAAAGAGCCGCTCCGCCGCTTCGGGCTCCACGCCGGAGGCGCCGGAGGCGTTCTCCGCGTTGGCGATCACGAGATCGGGGGAAAGAGAGGAAAGGATCTTCGGGAGCGACGAAACGAGATACTCGACCGCCGCCTCGCCGAACACGTCGCCGAGAGCAAGGATCTTCATCGTCTGATTCCCCCCTTCTTTTGAAAAAGGGCCGCCGCAGATGCGGCGGCCCCGACTGTATATTTACAAAACGGAAACTCCGCGATACCTGTCGTGTTCGTTTTATGTAAATATATGTGAATCTCCGTCTGCCGGAGAAGGGATTATTTCGCGAAGTCGCAGGCCCTGCTCTCGCGAATGACGTTCACCTTGATCTGACCCGGATATTCCAGCTCGTTTTCGATCTTGTTTGCAATGTCGCGGGCAAGCAGGACCATATCGTCGTCGCTGATCTTGTCCGGCTTGACCATCACGCGGATCTCGCGGCCCGCCTGGATCGCAAAGGTCTTTTCCACACCGCCAAAGCCGTTGGCGATCTCCTCCAGCTTCTGGAGACGCTTGATATAGTTTTCCAGATCTTCGCGTCTGGCGCCGGGACGCGCCGCCGAGATGGCGTCCGCCGCCTGTACGATCAGGTCGATCATCGAAACGGGCTCCACGTCGTTGTGGTGGGATTCGATCGCGTGGATGACTTCCTTGCTTTCCTTGTACTTGCGGGCGATATCCACGCCGATCTGGACGTGCGTTCCTTCCACCTCCGCCGTCATCGCTTTGCCGATGTCGTGCAGGAGCCCCGCGCGTTTGGCGACGGCGCTGTCCGCGCCGAGCTCGTCGGCGAGGATGCCGGAGAGCAGCGAGACCTCGATGGAATGGCGCAGGACGTTCTGTCCGTAGCTGGTGCGGTATTTCATCCGGCCGAGCAAACGGATCAGCTCGGGGTTGAGGCCGTGGACGCCGGTCTCAAAGGTCGCCTTTTCTCCCGCCTGCTTGATCGAGGTGTCGACCTCGCGGCGGGCGCGTTCGACCATCTCCTCGATGCGCGCGGGATGGATGCGGCCGTCCGCGATCAGCCGCTCCAGCGCGATCCGCGCCACCTCGCGGCGGACGGGATCAAAGCCGGACAGGGTGATCACCTCGGGCGTGTCGTCGATGATGAGGTCGATGCCGGTCATCGTTTCGATGGTGCGGATATTCCGCCCCTCGCGTCCGATGATCCTGCCTTTCATTTCGTCGTTCGGGAGGTTGACGACCGAGATCGCCACCTCGCTGGTGTGGTCGGCGGCGCAGCGCTGCATCGCCAGCGCGATCAGGTTTTTCGCTTTCGCGTCCGCCTCCTCCTTGAAGTCCTCCTGCATCCGCGTCAGACGGGCCGCCATCTCGTGTTTGGTCTCCGTCTCCATCTTCTGTAAGAGTTCCGCCTTCGCCTGTTCCGCCGTGTACCCGGCGATCTTTTCCAGCATGGCGATATGGGAGTTGAGCGTTTCCTTGATGCGGGCGTTGAGCTCGTCCGCTTCTTCGTCTTTCTTGCGGAGCAGTTCCTCCTTGTTTTCGATCGCCGTCATCTTCGCGTCGAGCGCTTCTTCCTTCTGGATCGCTCTGCGCTCGATGCGGGAGACCTCTCTGCGCCGTTCCTTCAGTTCTTCGTCCGCTTCCGTCTTCTGGCGGATGATCTCCTCCTTTGCGGCAAGCAGGGCTTCTTTTTTCTTGGTTTCCGCCGTTTTCAGGCTTTCTTCCACGATCTTCTTTGCCTGTTCATCGGCGTTTTTGATCTTATTTTCGGCTTCTTTTTCCTTTTGCTTGCGGATCAGGATCCCGGCTGTCATGCCGAGCGCAAGACCGCCGACCCCGATGACGATATAAAGCCACCACATGGGTTATCTACCTCCTTTGTCCTTTCTTTTCTTTCGTTTTGGAATGTTCGTATTTCTTTATCCGCAGGACTCTGCGGGGGAATATACAAAGCGCCGCGACCGCGGGCCAACAGTACGGCAATTTATATACAGCATAGATTATAATATAAAAGACCCCCCGCTGTCAAGAGCCGCCGGGCTTTTTTTGCAGATCGCAGACCGGCTTATTTCAAAAGGATCGTCTTGCCCTTCCGCTTTGCGCCGTCGAGACTGCCGCGGGGAGAGACGCCGAAGTGCCGCTTATACATTTTGGAGAAGGTCATGCAGTCCCCGTACCCGACCGCCGCGCCCGCCTGCGTCGCCGTATAGCCGAACTCGCCCATCAGGCGCGCCGCCGTGGAGAGGCGGAGATCGTCGATATACTCCTTCGGGGTCTTGCCCGTGCGCTTTTTGAAGAGCGCGCCGAAATAGGAACGGTTGAAAAACAGCCGCGCCGCCAGCTTTCCCACCGTGACCGTCGGGTATTCCTCGCGGATGATCGCAAGCGCCCGGTCGATCGCGTCCGCCGGCTTGTCTTCCTCCCGTTTTTCCTGCGCGTAGCCCGCCGCGAACAGGCGGTAGATCAGCCCGGCGAGCTCCGGCTCCGTCATCCCGTTTTGCAGGCGGGAGAAGATCTCCCTGCATTCCGGCAGGGAAAAAACGTACCGCTCGGCAAGAAGGCGCGGGAGCGGAAGATCGGTCTCGAACCCGAACCACGCGTATTCCCACGGCTCCTCCCGGTCGGCGCGCAGGATATGGACCTCGTAGGGGCGGATGATAAACGCCTCGCCCGCCTCCACCGGATAGGGGCGCCCGTTGACCGTATAGACCCCGCGCCCGGAGAAGAGATATTCCACGATATAATACTGCCGCATCGCCGGCCCGTAGCGGTAGTCCGGCGGGCATTGCTGCCGCCCCGCCATCAGGGGATTGAGGCGCGGCAGTTTCAGATTACGGATCCGATAATTCTCAAAATAAGCGTCCATCTTCCCCCTCCTTATCAAGCATTATAACAAGTTTTGATAGAATAATGCAATAGATTGCGGCGTTTTTTTCTGTTACACTGAAGAAAAAACAAAAGGAGACAAGCGATGCGATCCAGATCCTTTCTCTTCCTTTTTGCCGGAGCGGTCCTCTTTGCTTTTCTGACGGCGCTGGGGCTGTCCTCCTGCCGGCCCGCCGCGCCCGGCGACGCGGCCGATACGCCGGACGCCGACGGAGAGAGCGCCGCTTTGCCGCCCGAAACGGAGCCGCAGCTCCCGCTCGGCTCGGTCACGGCGCATACCGCCGCGGACGGCTCGGTCTGGAAAACGACGGCGCGCCGCCCGGAGGAAAACGGCGTTGTATCCGAGATCTCCGGACAGGTCCGCGTGCAGATCCTCGGCGAGGGGATCGTGCGCGCGGAGGAAAAGACCTCCGCCGCCTTCCTTGACGCGCCCTCTCTCCTCGTTCCCGACCGCTCCCGCTTTACCGGCGCGGCGGTCGCCTACGACACGGACGGGGAGACGGTCGTGCTGCAGACCGCGCGCTTTGCCGTCAACTTCCCCGCAAAAGGCGCCACGCTCTCGGACGTGCGCGTCTACTCGCCGGAAGGCGCCCTCCTCTACTCCTCCGCCACCCCGAAAAACGGCTGCTGCGCCTCCCTGCCCGACCCCGGCAAAACGCCGGACTGCTGGGTCCTCTCGGATAACCGCGCGATCCTGCCGCCGGAGACGGGGCTGACCTACGTCAGCAGCGGCGACCCCGCCAGCGGCTTCCGCCGCGCCGCCGGCTCCGATCTCTACCTCTTCTTCCCGTTCGGCGACCCCTTCCGTCTGCGCGCGGACTGGATCGCCGTGACCGGGCCGACCGACCTGCCGCTGGTCAAGGAGTTCGGCGCCTGGTACTCGAAATGGACCAGCTACAGCGCAGAAGACCGCCTTGCGATGATCGAGCGCTGGCGC
This sequence comes from uncultured Clostridia bacterium, assembly GCA_946410595.1. GTDB lineage: Bacteria > Bacillota > Clostridia > Oscillospirales > CAG-272 > RUG12395. Next base: position 2,103 of record CAMKAU010000045.1, on the reverse strand, counting down.
CGGGAGGACGTGCCGCTCGATATCCTCGTGGTGGACACCGAATGGAAGGACACGAGCAAAAACGGCAACGACGGCAACGGCACCGGCTACAACGTCAACACCGATCTCTACCCGGATATGGCGGCGTTCCTTTCCGCCGCAAACGAAGCGGGCGTACTCGTCCTCTTCAACGACCACACCCACCAGACCGACCGGAAGCTGACCGAGCCCGCCGAGCTGAAATGGCAGACCGAGGGCGTCGTTTCCCTCCTCCGTCTCGGGCTCAACGGCTGGTGGTACGACAAAAACTGGACCTACCGCATCCAGTCCCCCTTTGACGATCTCTCCTTCAAAACGCTCGGGCAGGTCTTCTACCACGACACGATCCGCACCTACAACGCGGAAAACCGCGGCGGCGAGCGTCCGCTTCTCCTCTCCAACCTGGATTACGTCAATCACGGCGAGACCGTCTCGGAGCCCTCGATGATCGGGCACCGCTACGGCGTGCAGTGGACGGGCGACGTGTTCGCCAACGCCGTTTCCTTCCGGACCGAGATCGGCACGATGGTCGACGCCGGCGTGATCGGCGCCTCCCCCTACGTTTCCTCCGATCTCGGCGGCTTCCACGGGACCGACGGGATCTCCGACTCGCAGCTCCGCCGCTGGCTGGAATACGGCGCCTTCTCTCCCGTCTTCCGCCCGCACGGCACCCTCTCGATGAAAAACGAAAAGCTCCCTTGGAGCAGCGGCGCGGCGACGGAAACGGTCTACCGCAACTACCTCAAGATGCGCTATTCCCTCTTGCCCTTCTACTACTCGCTCGGCGCGGAAAACCACGAAACGGGCATGCCCCTCGCCCGCCGGCTCGACTTCTACTATCCCGAGTACCCGGAGTCCTCCGACAACACCGAATACCTCCTCGGCGCCGATCTCCTCGTCGCGCCTTACTGGTCCTCAAACGGCTCGGGCGCGGAGGTCGTGCCCTCCTCCTGGCTGAAAACAAAGGACGGCAAGCCCGGCCTCGACGCCGCCTACTACAACACCGCGAAAGGCCTCTCCTCCGCGCACTATTCTGTCGGCAGACCGGTCAAAGAAGAGCGCGTGAACGAGATCAACTTCTTCTGGGGGAAGGAAGCGCCGAAGGGCGTGCAGACCGACTACTTTGCCGCCGTCTATACCGGCACGATCACCCCGGACCGCGACTGCCGCCTCGGCACGATCTCCGACGACGGCGCCCGCGTCTATATCGACGGAAAGTACTGGTCCGGCGTCTGGGCGGCGAACGACTCCAAACCCGCCGTTAACACGATGAAAATCCTCAAGGCGGGCGAAACGCACGAGATCCGCGTGGAATACTTTGAGCTGACCGGCCGCGCCGTTCTCTACCTCGTCCACGAGCCGGAGACCGCCCGTCTCTCCTCCTCCCGCTCCGTCTTCTTCCCCGACGGGGAATGGGTCGATCTCTTTACAGGCGAGGTCGTCTCCGGGCCGGTGACAAAGCAGATCGAAAAACCGGACGACGCCATCCCCCTCTACCTCCGCCGGGGCGGCCTGCTTCTCACCGCGGCGCCCGAATCCCCGATCACCCGCGCGGATTTCGAGCGTCTCACCGTTACCGTCTGCGGACAGGGGAACGGGAGCTTCGTCCTCTATGAAGACGACGGCAAAACCGAGGAATACCTCTCCGGCGTCTTCCGCAAAACGGCGTTTACCGCGCGCGCCGAGGGAGGAAAAACCACCCTCACCGTCGGCGCCGCCGAAGGATCCTTTACCACCGGTTACACGGCGCGGACCCTCACCGTCCGCATCCTCTCCGATCAACCCGTCTCCGACGTGAAGGTAAACGGATCGCCCGTACAGGCGACCCGGATCCCCAAAGACGCCGCCCTGCCCGTCGGCGATACGGGCGCCCTCCCCTCCGGCGACGTCTGGCAGTTCACCTTCTCCGCCCCCCTCGACCGGGAGAGCGTTGTGACCTACTTTTCTGAAGAAAAGTAGGCACCTACTTTTCTGAAGAAAAGTAGGCAAAAGACTTTTTGAAAAGGGTAAAGAATTAGAGAAAGCGTGTTCATAGCGAAAGAGATACGAAAGCCGACCCGGTAAGCGTGGGTCGGCTTTCTGTTT
>CAMKAU010000044.1 GCA_946410595.1 uncultured Clostridia bacterium | reverse complement strand
GATTTGTTTAACGCTTCAATTCAAAATTTGTTGCACTTCACTTGACAATTCATCGTTATTTCCGATAGCCGTAGGCGGCGCTTTCCTTTTTTCCCACGCAGTTGAGCTCCAGCATGTGCAGGAAAGAGCCCGGCGTGTAGACGAGACAGTCGCCCACACGGTCGCCGTTGTCAAGCGGGAAGGGCTTTCCCTCAAACGAGCCGAGCAGCTTTGCGGGGACGGGGTTGACGATCAGGATCTTTTTATCCTCTGTTTCGTACCCGAAGCGGTGGGTGGTCGACCAGGAAAAAAGCGTCACGCCGCGGATGCGGATGTTGTGGATGTAGCGGGCGACTCCGTCGTGCGAGATTTGAAGCGGCAGACCGCGCCGCACGGCGGGGATGAACTTGCAGGAATAGCGCACGCCGCGCGCCGTCAGCGCGAAATCCTCCTCCGGGCGCAGCCGGAAAAGGGAGCGGTAGGGGCGACGGATCTCCGAGAGGGTAAAGCCGTTTTCCCGGCAGCTTTCCCGCAGCCGGCGCAGCGCGCTTCTCCTTTTGAAAAGGGCGCGGATCCGGCGGATCAGGGCGAGGAAGAAGAAGAACGCGGCGATCCCCAAAAGAATCTTCAAAAACTCGGAGCGTGTAAGCAGCGCGCCGAACGTGGCAAAATGGGGAACAAGGACCTGCAACAGCGTACCGACGAAGAGATAGAGGATGAAAACGGAGATCCATTCTTTGAAGAAGGTGGAGCGGCGCTTTTTGCGCGCCCAGTCGGTATCTCCCTCGAACCGCTTTTGCTCCGCGCTCCAGACCGCGGCGGCGGAGAGCCGCCCGCCCAGATCAAGCAGGAAAAGAAAAGGAAGCCAAACGGAGAGAAAGAGCGGTTTGACCGCCGGTCCCTCCCCGAACCATTCCTCTACCGCCGCGTGAGAAACGGAGAGCGGGAGAAGGGCGAAGACGAGGACGACCGCGCCGAACTCTGCCCAGAAGCGGGGCGAGGAGAGAAAGAAACGGAGCTTTCCCAAAAGCGTTGCCGGGCGAGGGTCCGCCGTATGGAAGCGGAGATAGAATGCGTCCCCGCAGAGCGTTTCCAGCCGGGTAACAGAGTAAAAGACCCCGGCAAGGATGAGAAGGCGGATCATGAAAAGCGCGATCCCGAATCGGCCGGCGTTCGTCATATCCTCGTAGAAGGTTGTTTTGGCGAGGAGCCGGTGTACCTCCGCGATCGCGAGATAGGGAAGAAGACGGAAGAATACCGCGACGAAAAAACGGAACGCGGAGAAAAGCCGACGTTCGACAGCCGGAAGCGAGATCTTCACGGTGCGTCCCCTCCTTTTCGGGTCGTTTTGCCCGGATACACCGCTATTATACGCCGCGGAACGCGGAAAATCAAGTTCCTTTTACCGCCTCCGGCGCGATATTTTCCGTTCAGTTCAACACTTTTTGTCTCTTTTTCCGCAAAAAAGGACAGCGCCGCCTCAGAGGACGAAAAAAAGGTAGACGGCGTAGGAAAGGAGAAGGAGGATCCCCTGCCACTTTGCGGTTTTTTGCCGGAGAAGAAGGGGCAGAAAGGCGAGCAGCGTGGCGCCGAGGCAGAAGGGAAGATCCAGCGAGAGGAACCCCTCGGCGGGAACGGGGAGGGGCTTATGCGAGATCAGAGAGCAGAGCGGCAGGATCAGGGAGAGGTCGATCACGTTCGCGCCGATGATGTTCCCGACCGAGAGGCCGGCCTCCTTTTTTACGATCGCCGTTACCGTTGTGACCAGCTCCGGCAGGGAGGTGCCGATCGCCACGAGCGTGAGCGCGACCGCCCGCTCCGGCACGCCGAGCCGGAGGGCGATCTCGCCGCCGCTGTCCACCATCAGTCGGCTGCCGACCACGATTCCGGCGGCGCCGAGGAGAAAGAGCAGGACGTTTTGCATCCGCTCTTTTCGGGTCTGCTTTTCTTCCGGCTCGCTTGTCTTCCCCCGCGCCTCCCTTTGCCCGGCGCGGAGATTGCCGATCATAAAAAGAAGGAAGATCCCGGCAAGGATCAGACTCCCGGGGACGGAGAGCTCTCCCCCGAGCGAGGAGAGAAGGAGGGTGACCGAGGCGGCGACAAGGAGCAAAACCGGGCGCAGAAAACGCTTCCGCTCGCAGAGGATCGGCATCGCGATCATCGCCGCGGCGAGCACCAGCGCGGTGTTCGCGGTCACCGAGCCGACCGCGTTCCCGATCGCCATCTCGTTTTTCCCCTCCGCGGCGGCCAGCGCGGAGACGATCGTCTCCGGCATCGTCGTGGCGAGGGAGACCACCGTTGCGCCGATCACAAAGGTCGGGACCCGCAGCGCGCGGGCGATCCGCGCCGCCGCGTCGACAAAGTAGTCGCCCCCGCGAACGACGAGGACGACCCCGCACAAAAAGAACAAAGAACTCAGCAGCATCGGCGCCCTCCACGGTCAGAAAAAATCAAAGAAAAACCGGCGGCCCGCCGCGGAAAACGCAAGACAAACGGCCGCGGCGGCCGGCCCCTTTCTATCTTTATGCGGAAGATCGCCGCAATACGCCTTGTTTTTCAGAGCAGCCCGCCGCCCTGCAAAAACACGTCCCTTTCGCTTTCAGGACGGGCGTTTACGCCGAATTTTTGCCCCAAATTGTGAACTTTTTGTAAACTCTCGAAAAAAGTGGTTCATTTTTTCGTTTTGAAACGTTTTAAGAAGTGAAAGGACAAGATCCGCTCATATTCCCGCGCTTCCGCGGCCGCTCTCCTCCCTGCGGACGCAGCCGCGGCGCCGGCCTGCCGACCTTGACACGGTCTTGTTTCTTTGCTATACTGAAGTCGGAGAAGACGTTCGACACGACCGATCGGAAAGGAACAACAAAATGAACCGGAAACGTACGCTCTCTCTTTGCCTTGCCATCTTGCTTTGCTTCACGCCTCTCCTGTCCGCCTGCGCCGGAAACGAACCGGCGGAAAGCGCCGACGCGGTGACGACCGCGCCGGAGACCGTCCCGGAAACAACGCTCGAACCGACGCCGGAAACGGCGCCGGAGACCGCCCCGGAAACGACGCCGGAAACGGCGCCGGAAACGGCGCCGGAGACCACGCCGGCCGAGACCGGGCCGGCGGACGGTCTTGTCCTCTCGCCGGATGAGCTTGCCCTGCTGAAAAAGAACTACCCCCGTACCGACGGCTCCACCTCCACCCTCCCGCTTGACAATGCGATCCGGGAGGCGATCTGCGGGACGGATTACACGCCCGCTTCCCATACCACGACCCACACGGCTTTTTACCGGCTGATCCACAAAAGCAACGATCTGATCTTCTCGGTCCCGATCTCGCCGGAGCAGGAAAAAATGGCGCAGGACGCCGACGTGACGATCGAGCAGTACGCGATCTCCAAGGAGGCGTTCGTCTTCGTCCTCAACGCGGAAAACCCGGTTAGCGCCCTCACGCAGGATCAGCTGCGGGGGATTTACAGCGGGCAGATCACCAACTGGAAGGAGGTGGGCGGGGACGACGCGCCGATCACCGCCTTCCAGCGCAACGAGGACAGCGGCAGCCAGAACTATATCAAGACCTTCATGGGCGATACGCCTCTGATGGACGCGCCGAGCGCGATGCGCCCCGGGTCTATGGGCTCCCTGATGGACGCGATCGCGCTTTACGATAACGCAAAATATTCGATCGGCTATTCCTACTACGCCTACGCCGCGAATATGTACGGCACGGGCACAGAACTGAAGTTTGTCGCCGTGGACGGCGTTTACCCGGACGAAGCGACGATTGCCGACGATACCTATCCGCTTTTGCCCCGCAATTACGCGATCATCCGCAGCAACTCTCCGCAGACGGCGCGCGACCTTGTCCGGTGGATCCTCTCGCCGGAAGGACAGAAGATCGTGGCGGAAAACGGCTATTTCTCGCTCGGCGGCGAGGGAACGCTCCCGCCGCTGGCCGTGCCGAAGCAGATTCTCGGCACCGGCCCCGAAATGCCGGAAACGCCGCCGACTTTTGATCGCTATTACACCGTGGAAGTGAGCGAAGCGGATGTAACGTCTTTTCTCCGGGATCCGGCGGTCGCGGAGGCGGTAAAGGCTCATACCCGCGCGATAAAAGAAAAGACGACGAACTACACGACCCCGAAGGTGATAAACGGATATATGATCTTCCAGTACCACGGGACCGACTCATGGGATTTTGACGTGATCGATCTCCGGACGGGAAAGTTGTTCACCGAACCGTCCGACCTCTTCTTTTATGGAACGGATTTCTTCCCCAAAGTCAGGGAAAGACTGTCCGCTTTTCCGGGAAGCGTTCCGCCCGACAACTACGATCAGCTCCGTTTTTCTCACGTTTTCTTTTACGGCAGTCTGAACAGCGTCTGGTCCAACATCGTCGATCCCCGTTATTTTCTCCCCTCGCAGCCGTATGATATGCAAGGGATGTGGAAGGACGGAGTCGAGGTCGTTGCGTATTTCACGCAGGTCAAAGGCGATATCGGGATCAAAACGGATCGCGGCAACGTCCTGCTCTTTGACGAAGGCGGCGCGCTCCTGCCGGAAGATCGCGAACGGATCAACGCGTTCGTTTTGGCGTATCTGGAAGAGGAGGAGACCTATCAGAAGCTGATGCAAGCCTATCAAAGAAGTTTTGATGAGATGTACGGTAATATGCCGGATGAAACCAAAGAACTGCACGGGACGCCGGATCATTTCTACGCGTCGCTGCTCGGCGGGCGATATCTGGACATCGTAGCGAATAGAGTGATGTTCTTGAGCGTTGGGGTTAAGTTTGACACGCGCACGTTCGAACCGATTGGCGGGAATCCCGATAAGATCCTCCTGCCCGGATGGCGGGAAGAGGTCGAGCGCCGGCTCGGCGTCTATCCCGCGGAGGGGACGTACGAGTTTTCCTTTTCCTACGTGGGCGCGACCTTCCGATTCCCAAATGAAACGGAGACAAAACATACGACCCTGCCGATCGAATGGGTCCGCTGACCGCGCCCGGACCGATCACGCGGAAAAAACGCGCAAAAGGAGATTGGTCGATGAAAAAAGTGATTTCTTTCTACTTTGCTTTGCTTCTTCTTTTCACGCCGCTTTTTTCCTCCTGCTCCGCAAAAGACCCGGAGGAAACCGCCGCCGCGGTGACGTCCGCGCCGGAGACCGCCCCGGAAACAACCGCCGAAACAACGCCGGAGACGGAGCCGCCCGAGCCGCCCCAGCCGTTTTCCTTCGATTTTTCCCTCTCCTCGCTCGGGACGGCGGAGACGCCGGTCGTCGCCCGTTACCGCGACGAGGCGGTCAATACCGTCAAGGCAACACTCTTCGGGGACAATCTCGCCTGGCGCGGAAACGGCTACGGCGTCTGGAACGAAACGGCCGGCACGCTGAACGCCTCCTTGGTCGAGGCGATCCGCCGATGCGGCGTCACTCACCTGCGCTATCCCGGCGGGGTGGAGGGGGATTACTTCCACTGGGCGGAGAGCGTCGGTTCCTCCCGCACGCCGCAGATCGACCCCTTCTCCTCCGATTACCCGACCAAGGCGGCGACAGACGGCGTGCGCTACCTGCCCACTTTCGGCTTTGACGAATTCGTCTCCCTCTGCCGGGCGCTGGAGATCCCCGCCACCGTCCAGCTCAACGCCGGCAACGGCACCCCCGCCGAGGCGGCGGACTGGGTCCGCTACTGCCTGGAAAACAACGTGGAGGTCGCCTCGTTTGCGATCGGCAACGAGCCGAATATGGCGGCGGAGAAGGTAGACGGGCTCCGCGTGACCAAAACGCCGGAGGAGTACGTCGCCTTCGCCCGCGAAACGCTTGATCTGCTCGGAGCGGATCGGGAGAAGGCGGAGATCGGCGTCGTGGCGCTGACCTCCCGGCATCCGCTCTGCAAGTACGCCTCGTGGGATAAGACCGTTCTCACCGCCCTCGGGGACCGGATCGACTTTGTCGACTGCCACCTCGGCTACGCGCCGCTCTACACAAAGGAGGGCGACACCGACGAGGAGATATTCAAGGCGTACATGGCGGCGCCCGACTGGATCGCCGGTCTTTTGACGACGACCGAGCGGGAGATCGACGCCTATGCCGGAGAGAGCGCAAAGAACATTTCGATCCAGATCACCGAATACGGCCCGATGGGCACCTACTATAACGGCACGGTCGGCTCGGTCTTCCTCGCCTCCTTCTTCCATACCGTAACAAAGGATCCGCGCGTCAGCGCCGCCAACCACCTCCCGATGCTCAATCACCCCTACGCCGCCCTCCTTGTCGGCTATTACCGGGTGAACGGCGTCGATCATTTCTGGGACAACATTTGCTCCTACGTCTTCCGCTGGTACGCGGAGCAGGCGGGCCGGGACGTGCTTGCCGCCGAGGAAACGGCGGAAAAACTCGTGACCGGAAAGAAGGTCGGCGTCGTCCCCGTGATGAAGTACAGCTCCGGGGAAACGGCAGTCTATCTCGACCGCGAAAACCGGACGGGCACGCTCTTTCTCGTCAACCGCGACACAAAAGAGAACCGCCGTTTCGAGGTCTCCCTCCCCTTTGAGACGATCACGCTCACCGCGATCTCCCGCATCCGCGCCGACGACAAAACGCTGGCGAACACCTGGGATCATCAGGACAACGTCACCCCGATCACGCGGGTTTTCAGCGAGCGCGGCACCGGAGAGCTCTCCGTTACCGCCGAGCCGATCTCCCTTGTCCGGATCGACTTTACGTATTGAAAAAACGCGGCGCCGGGTCCCCGCGGGGAGCCCGGCGCCGCGTTTTATACGACGTAGAAAAAGACGCAGAGATATTGCAGGACGCTGCCCGCGATCACAAAGAGGTGAAAGAGCGCGTGCATCCACCGCTTTTTCTTGCCGATCCCGTAGAGTACGGCGCCGGCCGTGTAGGCGATCCCGCCGGAGAGCAGCCACAGCAGCCCGGGCGGGGGGATCGCCGCGAGCGCCTGTTTTGCGGCGAGCAGGATGCACCAGCCCACGCCGATATAGCAGACCATCGCCGGCGCGGCGAAGCGGCGGAGGTCGATCGCCGTCAGAACGCATCCGAGAAGGCAAAAGCCCCACACAACGCCGAAGATGCTCCACCCCCAGCCGGGGGAAACGCCGCAAATCGCCAAAAGGGCGACGGGCGTGTAGGTCCCTCCGATCAGAAAAAAGATCGTACAGTGATCGAGGGTCCGCATCACCCGCTTGGCCGCGGAGGGACGGAGCCCGTGATAGATCGCGGACGCCGCGTAAAGAAGAATGAGGGAGGCGCCGTAGATCGCGGAGGCGGCGATCGCTGTCCCGCTCCCGCCGCGCGCGGCGCGGACGAGGAGCAGCGCCGTCCCGACAAGGGAGAGCCCCCCGCCCGCGGCGTGGGAGATCCAATGGAAGCGTTCCTCTCCGCGCGTATAAGCGGGAAGAGCGCGGTCTTTTTCTTTTGTTTTTTTCATCGGGTCGTCCCCCTTTCGCTTTTATGGTACGCGGCGAGAGGGAAAAAGGCAACCTACCGTTTTTTCTCGGCGCGATACCATTCGTAGAGCGGCGCGCTCCCGGCGGTAGAGAAGCTCTACCGGCGGGAGAACGGGCCTTTTTTGCGGCGGGAGGAGGGTTTTTTCCCGTTTTTTCGCTTTTTTCTTTGATCTTTTGCCGGAAGGATTGAAAAAAGCGCGCGCCCGTGGTACAATAACAGAATGCAGACAAACGATGGAGCGATACGATGAAACAGACAAGGATCTCCCTGCCCGGCGGCGTTACGCTGACACTGATCCCGACCGACCGGTTCAAAACAGAATGTATCTCCCTGCATTTTCTCCTTCCGCTGGAGCGGGAGACGGTGACAGCCGTTTCTCTTTTGCGGGGGCTTCTTTTGCGCGGATGCGAGGGGTATCCCTCTTTTGAGAAGATCAGCTCCCGCCTCGACGAGCTCTACGGCGCGGAGGTAACGGTGGAGGCCAAGCCCTTCGGCGCCGTCCTCTCCCTCGCCGTGACGGCGGAGTATCTCGCCGGGCGTTTCTCCGCGGACGGGACCGATATCGTCGGCGGCGTGCTCGAGCTGCTCCGCCGCGTGCTCTTTGCCCCTGTCAGGCTTTCCGACCCCGCTACCCTCGAAAGTGAAAAAAAGCATCTCGCCGACGAGATCGCCGCCGGGATCAACGAAAAGGGCGCCTACGCCCGCCGCCGCCTCTACGCGGCGATGTTCGAGGGGGAGTGCGCGGGGATCGATCCCCTCGGCTACCGCGAGGATCTCGACGCGATCACGCCCGAGGGGGAAGAGGCGTTTTACCGCTCGCTCCTCCGCACCGCGCCGGTCGAGATGTTCGCCGTCGGGGATCTCACGGAGGAAACGGCAAAACGGTACGCAAACGCCCTGTTCGCCGGCGCCGTTCGCTCGCCGCGCGACCTTCCCGCCGCCGCTCCCGTTCCGGGGAAAGCGCCGGCGGCGCTCCGCGCCGTCCTGGAGGAAGAAGAGGTGCAGCAGGCGCGTCTTGCCATCGGCTACCGGACGGCGGCGGTCCTCGCCCCGGACAAGGCGTATACCGACTTTCTGCTTGCCTGCGAGATCCTCGGCGGAGCCGCTTCGTCCAAGCTCTTTCTGCACGTCAGGGAGGAGCTTAATCTCTGCTATTACTGCAGCAGCGACTACCGCGGCAGTCTTGCCGCGATGTTTATCTACGCCGGGATCGACACAGCCAACCTGAAAAAAACGCTGGAAGCCGTCCGGCGCGAGATCGACGCCGTCGCCGCGGGCGAGATCACAGAAGCGGAACTGACCGCCGCCAAACAAACGCTCCACAGCGCGGTCCTCGCGGGTCTCGATTCCGCCCGGTATCTCGTCGCCTATACCCTCTCCCGCGCGCTCGCCGGCTTTTTCGAGGAGCCGGAGACGCTGGTCGCGCGGATCGAGGAAGCGACCAAGGAGGACGTGGCCGCCGCGATGCGCGGCATCTCCCCCGATACGCTCTTCTTTCTTTCCGATAACAAGGCGCTTGCCGAGGAGGCGCTCCGATGAACGAGCCGATTTGCCGGTACGACCCCTATCTTGACGAGGAGTATACTCTGATCCGCCACGAAAGCGGCTTGAAGATCTACGTGATCCCAAAAAAACTCTCCGCCTCCTACGGTGTGCTGACCGCCGCCTACGGCTCCTTTGACAACTGCTTTTCCGTCGGCGGGGAGGAGCCCGCTCCCGTCCCGATGGGCGTGGCGCATTTCCTCGAGCATAAGCTCTTTGAAAACGAGGACGGCAGGGACACCGCCGCTGCCTTCGCCGAGCTCGGCGCGTTTTCAAACGCCTATACCTCCTTTGACAGGACTTCCTACCTGTTCGCGTCCACCGAAAACGAGGACGCCTGTCTCCGCGAACTGCTTTCCTTCGTTTACGCGCCGTATTTTACCGAGGAGTCGGTCCGGCGGGAGCAGAAGATCATCACCGAGGAGATCCGGATGGGGCAGGACAGCCCCTCCCGCCGCCGCTTCATGCTGCTTTCCTCGCTGCTTTATCACGACCATCCGATCGCGGAGGAGATCGCCGGGACCGAGGAGTCGGTCCTCGCCATCACGCCGGAGACCCTGCGCCGCTGCTACGACGCCTTTTACGCTCCCTCCAATATGATCCTGACCCTGTGCGGGCGTTTCACGCCGGAGGAGGCGATCCGCGCGGCGGACGAGCTGGTCCCGCGCCGCCCCTCGCCCGTCCTGCGCCGCGGGACGGTCTCCGAGCCGCCGGAGGTGAGAGACGCTTTCGGCCGTCGCGATCTCCCCGTCTCCAAACCGCTCTTTGCCCTCGGGTTCAAGGACCGGGCGGGCGAACTTCCGCCCCGCGAGGCGCTCTCGCGCGGGATCGCGGCCTCCGTTGCGGCAGAGGTCCTATTTGGCAGCACCTCGCCGTTTTTCTCCCGGATGCTGGAGGAAAACCTGGCGGAAGGGATCTCCGCTTCCTTTTTCTCGGTCCGGGACGTCGGGATGGGGATCCTCTCCGGCTCCGCCGACGAGCCGGAGCGGATCCGGGAGGAGGCGTTTGCGGCGCTCGAGAGAGCGAAAAGGGAAGGGCTGGATCCGGCGGCGTTCACCCGCGCCAAAAAAGGCCAGCTCTCCGATCTGATCCGTTCCTTCAATTCCGCCGAGGAGGCGGGGGAGCTTTCCCTCGACTGCGTCCTTTGCGGCTGTGATTTCATCGATTACGCAAACGCGCTCCGCGCGCTCTCCCGGGAGGACGCAGAACGTGTCCTGTACGAGATATTCGACCCCGGTTTTTCCGCTCTCGCGGTGATCGGGAGAAAGTGAGGTTTTTATGCACGAGATTTCCTTCCCCGGGCTCGGGATCGGAGAGTTCACCGTCAAAAGCGAAGCGTTCTCCCTCTTCGGCAGAGGGATCGCGTGGTACGGGATCATCATCACCGTCGGCATCATCTGCGCGTACCTCTACGCCTGCCGCCGCGGGAAAATATCGGAGGGCATCGACCCCGATACGATGACCGACCTGACCTTTTTTACGGTGATTATCGGCATCATCGGCGCCCGGCTCTACTACGTTCTCTTCAAACTGGAGGAGTATAAGACCTTCTACGACGTGATCGCCGTCTGGAACGGCGGGCTTGCCATCTACGGCGGGATCATCGCCGGCGCGTTGACGGTGATCGTCTTCTGCAAGATCCGCCGCCTGAACGTACTGAAGTTCCTCGACGCCGCCTGCCCGGGCGTGATGATCGCGCAGGCGATCGGACGCTGGGGGAACTTTATGAACGCGGAAGCGTACGGCAGCGAGACGGAGATCTTCTGCCGGATGGGCATCCGGGACGCTCTCGGTACAGTGCGTTACTATCACCCCACCTTCTTTTACGAATCCCTCTGGAATGTGATCGGCTTTGTCCTCATCAACCTGTTTTATAAGAAAAAGAAGTTCAACGGCGAGATCTGCTTCGCCTATTTCGCCTGGTACGGATTCGGCCGGATGTTCATCGAAGGCCTCCGGACCGACAGTCTCTACCTCTGGCATACCGGGATCCGCATTTCCCAGGTCGTCGGCGCCGTCTGCTTTGTCGTCGGGCTCGCGCTGATCCTCGTCTTCCGCAAGATCGGGGACCGCTTCGCGCTCACCCGCCTTTCGGCCCCCGCCGCCGCGGGAACCGCGGCAACAGAACCCGCCCCCGAAGACGGAGAAGAAGCCGAAACAACGGAAAAAGAGGAAACGGCGGAAGAAACGGACTCCGGCAAACCGGAGGAAAAAGACGGAGAAAACGATGGCAGAGAGAATTGACGGAAAGGCGATCGCCGCCGCCGTCCGCGGGAGAGCGGCGGCGGAGTGCGCCGCCTTTGAAAAAGAGTACGGCCGCCGCCCGAAGCTGACGGTGATCCTCGTCGGCGAGGATCCCGCCTCGCAGGTCTACGTCCGCAACAAACGCCGCGCCTGCGAGGAGGCGGAGATCCTCTCGGAGACCGTTCTCCTGCCCGCCGGCACGGAGGAAAAAACGCTCCTCGCGGAGGTCGCCCGTCTCAACGCGGAGGAAAGCGTGGACGGCATCCTCGTCCAGCTCCCCCTGCCCGCCGGGATCGACGAAAAGCGCGTGATCGACGCGATCGCGCCGGAAAAGGACGTGGACTGCTTCCATCCCGTCAACGTCGGGAAGCTCTTTCACCCCCGGGAGGCGACCTTCCTCCCCTGCACGCCCGCCGGCGTGATGGAGATGCTCCGTTTTACGGGGATCGACCCGCGGGGAAAACGCGCCGTGATCGTCGGCCGCTCGGATATCGTCGGCAAGCCCCTCTCGCTGCTCCTCACCGCCGCCGACGCCACCGTTACCCTCTGCCACAGCAAAACGCGCGATCTCGCCGCGATCACGCGCGAGGCGGAGATCCTCGTCGCCGCGGTCGGACGCGCGGGCTTTATCACGGCGGATATGGTAAAAGAAGGCGCCGTCGTGATCGACGTCGGCATCAACCGCGGTCCGGACGGCAAGCTCTGCGGCGACGTGGACTTTGCCTCCGTGGAGAAGAAGGCCTCTTATATCACCCCCGTCCCCGGCGGCGTCGGCCCGATGACCGTCGCGATGCTCCTTTGCAACACCCTCGCCGCCGCCCGCGCGCGGGAGAACGGATAGAGCCGGAGGAGACCTCTCCCTTTTACGGATCGGACGGCGGAAAAACGACGGAAAAACCGGAAAAAACCGCAAAAAAAGTCTTGACATTCGTCTTTTGGAAATGGTATAATAATCTGCCGCATGTTAAGGGATCAAGTGCGCAAGCCTCCCGATACAGCGAGTCTTATCAGAAAGAGAGGTGCTTTTCGTGTTCGCAGTATTCGAAACGGGCGGAAAGCAGTACAAGGTCAGCGAAGGAGACATCATCTTCGTTGAAAAGCTCGGCGCCGGGGAAGGCGAAACGGTCACGTTCGACCGCGTGCTTGCCCTTTCCCGCGGGGAGACGACGGAGTTCGGCGCTCCCTATCTTGACGGCGCGAAGATCGAAGCTACCGTCGTGAAAAACGGCAAGGCGAAAAAGATCGTCGTTTTCAAGTACAAGCCCAAGAAAAACGAGAAGAAGAAACAGGGTCACAGACAGCCGTACACCAAGATCCAGATCGCGTCGATCGTACGGTAAAAAGCCATGATCAGGATCCGGTTTCTGAAATCCGACGGGATCTGTTACGGCTTTGAGGAGACGGGGCACGCCGGTTTTGCCGAGGAAGGCAACGACATCGTCTGCGCCGCGGTCTCCGCGATGACCATGCTTGTCATCAACATCATCGAGGTTGCGCTCGCGTCCGACGTGAAGTACGTCATCGACGATGAAACGACCGACGTCAAGGTCATCGTAAAGGGCGCTCTCCCTCAGTACGAGAGCGACGAGAAAAAAAGATTTGCCGTTTCCGGCGTACTGACCGGGTACTTCTTCCAGCTTACGGATATGCTGGAGGACTATTACGAGTTCCTCGACGTGGACGAAGAGGAACGACCGTTCGAAACGGCGGAACATTCATAACGGAGGAAAATGCCATGCTGAAATTAAGCCTGCAGTTTTTTGCCCATAAAAAGGGCGTCGGCTCCACGAAGAACGGCCGCGACAGCGAGTCGAAGCGCCTCGGCGTGAAGAAGACGGACGGTCAGCCCGTCAAGGCCGGCAACATCATCGTCAGACAGCGCGGGACGAAGATCCACCCCGGCAACAACGTCGGACTCGGGACGGATTACACCCTCTTCGCTCTGATCGACGGAAAAGTCAAGTTCGAGCATCTTGACAAAGACAGAAAACGCGTGAGCGTTTACGCTGATTAACGACGGGAAGCCGGGTGAAAAACCCGGCTTTCTCTGCGATACGAGGTACTTATGACGCTTGTTATCCTTGCCGCCGGCATGGGTTCCCGCTACGGAGGGCTCAAGCAGCTCGACCCGGTCGGCGCAAACGGAGAGTTCATCATTGATTATTCGATCCACGACGCGGTCGTTTCCGGGTATGAAAAGATCGTGTTCATCATCAAAGAGGAAAACTACGGCCTCTTCCGTGATACCGTTGGCAAACGCACCGAGAAAAAAGCGGACGTTTCCTACGTCTTCCAGAAGCCGGACAGCTTCTGCTCCCTTGCGGTCCCGCCGGAGCGCAAAAAACCGTGGGGGACGGGCCACGCCCTGCTCTGCGCCAAGGGGAGCGTTTCCGGCCCCTTCGCCGTGATCAACGCGGACGATTTTTACGGCCGCAGCGCCTTCTCCCTCGTGCGCGATTATCTCGAAGCGCATCCGACGGACGCCTGCCGCCACTACTGTATGGCGGGCTACGTCCTGCGCAACACCCTCTCCGATCTCGGATCCGTTTCCCGCGGACTGTGCAAGGTCGGCGCGGACGGGATGCTCCGGAGCGTGACCGAGCACAAAGAGCTCGTCCGTTCGGGGGAGGACGCGATCTCGATCCGGCCGGACGGCAGCAAAACGCCCGTTTCCGGCGACACGCTCGTGTCCATGAACTTTTACGGTCTTAACTCCGATCTCCTCGACCGGGTGGAGGAGGACTTTTCCCGTTTTCTTTGCGCGCCGGAGACCGATCTCTCCAAGGGAGAGTTCGGTCTGACCGACGCGGTTTCCCACGCCGTGGAGACCGGATTCTGCGATCTCTCGGTCCTCCCGACCTACGACAGCTGGTTCGGCGTGACCTACGCGGGAGACAAGTCGTTTGTCAAAGCCAAAATCGCCGAGATGCACGCAAAGGGCGTGTATCCCGCGTCCCTGATCTGAAGAGAAAAAGAGGAGGTACGCTATGGCTGTACTCGTAACGGGCGGCACCGGGTTTATCGGTTCCCATACCGTGGCGGAGCTGCTTTCCGCCGGCAGGGAAGCGATCGTTATCGACAATCTTTCCAATTCCAAGGAGTGCGTTCTCGACCGCATCGAGCGGATCACGGGCAAACGCCCCGCCTTCCGGAAGGTCGATCTGCTCGATCCCGAGGGGCTGGAGCGCGTTTTTGCGGAGTTCCCGCAGATCGACTCGGTCATTCACTTCGCCGGGCTCAAGGCGGTCGGGGAGTCTGTTTCAAAACCCCTCCTCTATTATGAAAACAACATTTTCGGCACGGTCAATCTCTGCAAAGCGATGGAAAAAGCGGGGGTGAAGCGCATCGTCTTCTCCTCCTCCGCCACCGTGTACGGCAAACCGGACAGCGTGCCGATCCGGGAGGATTTTCCCCTCCGCGCCACCAATCCGTACGGGGAAACCAAGCTGGTGATCGAGCGGATCCTCTCCGATATCGCCGCCGCCGACCCGGAGTGGAGCGTTTCCGTCCTCCGGTATTTCAACCCCATCGGCGCGCACGAAAGCGGGCTGATCGGCGAGGATCCCAAGGGGATCCCGAACAACCTTCTGCCCTATATCATGAAGGTCGCGGGCGGCAAGCTGCCCTGCCTCTCCGTGTTCGGCAGCGACTATCACACCCACGACGGGACCGGCGTGCGCGACTATATCCACGTCGTCGATCTGGCAAAGGCGCACCTCTGCGCCCTTGACCGCGCCGCCGCCGTCAAAGGGACCGAGGTCTTCAATCTCGGTACGGGGAAGGGCTATTCCGTTCTCGATATCGTGGCCGCCTATGAAAAGGCGACCGGGCTGAAGATCCCCTACCGGATCACCGACCGCCGCCCCGGCGACATCGACGAGTGCTACGCCGATCCGGCGAAGGCCCGCGAGCTCCTCGGCTGGAGCGCACAGTACGGCATCGACCGGATGTGCGAGGACAGCGCCCGCTGGCAGCGGATGAATCCGGACGGCTACGGCGACTGATGGCCTCCCCTTATCAAAACTGTACGCTCTGTCCGCGCCTTTGCGGCGCGGACAGAGAAAAGACGCACGGGCGCTGCGGCGCACCCGCCGAGCCGCGGGTCGCCGCGGCGTTTCTGCATCGATGGGAGGAGCCGTGCGTCAGCGGCGAGCGCGGCGCCGGGACCGTCTTTTTTTCCTACTGTTCGCTTGGCTGCGTTTTCTGCCAGAACGCCGCGATCAGCCGCGGCGGCGAGGGCGTTTTCATCAGCGAGGAGCGGCTCTCCGAGGTGTTTTCCCTTCTCGAGCAGGCGGGCGCGGAAACGCTCGACCTCGTTACCCCCACCCACTACGCCCCCTCGGTTTTCGCGGCGCTCCGGCGCTGCCGCCCCTCGATCCCCGTCGTGTGGAACACCGGCGGCTACGAGCGCGAGGCGCGGACGGAGGAGCTTTGCCGCTATATCGACGTTTACCTGCCGGATCTCAAGTTCTGCTCCCCCGAGATCTCGGCGGAGCTGTGCGGCGCGCCCGACTATTTCGAGCGCGCGCTCTCCGCTCTTCTCGCCGTTCTCGACCGGCTCGGGCCGCCGCGCTTTTCGGAGCGCGGGATCCTCACCCGTGGGGTCCTCGTGCGGCATCTCGTGCTGCCGGAACGCAAGGAGGACAGCGTCGCTCTCCTGCGCCGCCTGGCAAAGGAAACCGACGTAAAAAACCTGCGTCTGAGTCTGATGCGCCAGTATACGCCGATGCCGGAGCCGTCGCTTGCCCGCCACCGCGGACTCGGGCGCCGGTTGACCGGGCTGGAATACGAGCGGGTCGCCGCCGTCGCCGAGGAGCTCGGCTACGTCGGCTGGTTCCAGGAAAAGGGCTCGGTCGGACAGGGGTATATCCCCGCCTTCGACGGCAAAGTCCTCGGAAAGCCCCTGTAACTTTCCGCCTTTTCCCCGCATATACTGGTAGGGAAAACGTCGTCAAGGAGGCGCTATGCCGCGCTGTACCACGCTCTCCCAGCTCCGGGAAAAGGAAGTTATCAACGTCTGCGACGGCCGCCGCCTCGGTCAGGTGTGCGACCTGGAGTTCGATACCGATTCGGGCCGGATCACCTCGCTTGTGATCGGAGCGCCGAAGGGGCTGTTCGGCTTCGGTAAGGAGGAGACGGTCGTGATCTCCTGGCAGCAGATCCAGCGGATCGGAGCCGATATCATCCTCGTCGACGCCGGCGAGGTCTGCCCCTGCTGTGACGAACCGCCCGAAAAGCCGAAGCCGCCTCACCGCTGGTTTTGCTGATCGTTTGAAAAAAGCAGCCGTTCCGCATCTTGCGGAACGGCTGCTTTGCCGTGGGGGAGGTTTTCAGTCTTCGATCGCCGCTTTTTTCGTGTTGGCGGCGATGATGCGGGCGTAATCGGAAAACTTTTTCTCCCGGCCGTAGGTGTAAAGGCCGTTCGTTTCCTGCTCCACGTCGTAGAGCTGCGTGTAGCAGAAGCCCATGATATTCGGCGCGTCGAGGATCGCCGTGACGAGCCCCTCGTAACGGGCGAGGAACTCCTCCTCGGTCTGCGGCGCGTCGCCGTAGCCCCAAGCGTCCTTGTTCGCTGTTTCGCGGTCCTTTTCGGGGACCCATTTGATCCCGCCGAACTCGCTCATAAAGAAGGGGAGATCGGGGAGATAGACCTGCTTGTCCTCGTGCCGGAGCTTGAAGCTCTCCTTTTTGCCGTCGTAGCCGATATAGGCCTCGCGGAAGGAAACGGGATCCTGGTTGTAGTCGTGCTGATCGTAGATATCGGTCACAACGTGGAAGTTGCCGGAGGTGTCGATCACCGGGCGGGTGGGGTCGATCGCCTTGGTCGCGTGATAAACGGCGGCCAGGATCCGCGGATCGCGGCGTTTGCCCTCAAAATCCCAGGTCTCGTTGAAGGGGCACCAGCCGACGATCGCGGGGTGGTTGAAGTCG
>CAMKAU010000043.1 GCA_946410595.1 uncultured Clostridia bacterium | reverse complement strand
TACCGGCTCATAACCGGTTGGTCCGGGGTTCGAGTCCCTGATGGCCCACCAAAAAAATCGGGCAGCGGAAAGCTGCCCGATTTTTTATCCAAGCCGCTTTAGCGGATTGGTATGTTATCAGCCGCAAAGCGGCTGTATGGCATCGCGGCAGCGCCGCGTATGGCATCACGCGCGGCGCGCGTGTATCCCTCGCCGGCGGCTTGATTCCATACAGCCCTCCGGGCTTGATTCCATACACCCCTCCGGGGTGATTCCATGCACTTGCTCCGCAAGTGATTCCATACACGCCTCCGGCGTGATGGAGGAAGGCCGCGGCTGAGGATCCTTTTGCTTCACAAAAGGTTCTTTTTTATGCCGCGCCGCAAGGCCGCGGCGTTTCAGGAATCATAAAACGCCCGGCCGTCGTCCGTTTGGAGACGGTCGGTTTTGGGATACTCGAAGATCGCGGGATTATCGGCGTTTTCGTCGAGATACGCCGCAAACTCGGCGGCGTACCACTTCGCCATTTCGAGATTGTGCATCCGGTAATAGCCGCAGTTCACCGGCGCGGCGCCGGGGACGGTCCGCGCGTCCGCCACGGAAGCAAACGCCTCCCGGATCAGTCCGTAGATCTCCCGGGACGGGCGGCTGTTTTTGAGGATCAGATAAAACCCCGTCAAACATCCCATCGGACCCCAGTAGATCACCTCGTCCTTCCAGACGGGATCGTTGCGCAGCTCGGTGGCGATAAGATGCTCCAGCGAGTGCATCGCCGCCGGGTCGATCACCGGCTCCCGGTTCGGCCGTTTCAGTCGGATATCGTAGGTCGTGACGGTACCGCCGCCCACCTTGTCCTGCCGGCTGATAAAGATGCCGGGCACGATGGCGGTATGATCCACGGAAAAACTCTCGATCAATTCCATAGACGGGTCTCCTTTGCTTTGCTTTTCTCCCGGCCAGTATAGCACAACCCCGGCGGGAAGTCAACTCACCCGGCGGGGGCGTTTTTTTTTCGGGACTTGCAAAACCCGTCCGCTTTTGCTATAATGGAAAAAAACGAGCGAAAACGGCGGGGAAAAAGATGGCGATAAACGGGATCGACAAACTGGGGATGGAGCGCGTGCTGGAGCGCGGAAGCGGCGAGATCCTTGCAAAGGAGGAGGACGCGCTGCTCGTGCGCGACCTTGTCAGCGGCGCCTGCTTTCTCTCCTGCGAGGACGAAAAAACCGGATGGCGGATCCTCGACCGGTATGCGGGCGGGGACTGCGATCTGCTGGTAGTCCTGGACGAGGCGCTCGGGGAAGCGGTCTTCCGGCGCTTCGGCTTTTCGGGGAAGATGGCGTGCTATCAGGTCGCCTATTTCGGGGAA
Organism: uncultured Clostridia bacterium; assembly: GCA_946410595.1. Taxonomy (GTDB): domain Bacteria; phylum Bacillota; class Clostridia; order Oscillospirales; family CAG-272; genus RUG12395. The sequence continues at coordinate 15,916 of CAMKAU010000043.1, read as the reverse complement.
AAACCCTCCCCCGACGATAACCTGACCGTCCGGACGGCGGAAAAGAGCGATCTCGCTCTGCTCGCGGAACACTACCGGCTGATCAGCCCGGAGGAGCTGGAAAAGACCGTCGAACGCGGCTCCGTCCTGCTCGGGTACGAGGGGGACCGGCCGGTCGGCTTTGCGGGAGAGCATCTGGAAGGAAGCATGGGGCTTCTCTACGTTTTTCCCGCGTACCGGCGCCGGGGCTTCGGCGCGGCGCTGGAACGCCGGCTGATCGCGCGGACGATGGAGCGGGGCTGTATCCCGTTCGGGCAGGTGGAAAAGGACAACCGCGCCTCCCTCGAGCTGCAGGAAAAGCTCGGGCTGACGCGGTCGGAAAACCGCATTCTCTGGATGTGGAGAGAAAGCTGACCCCCCCCCGCGGTCGGAAAACGTTTTGTCAAGCCCGGCTTGCCGGGCGGGAAAGAAAGGAGAAAAAGATGAAAAAAGCGATAGCGGCGGTTTTGGTATGGATCCTTCTGTTCGGGTGCTGCGCCTGCGGCGCCGAAAAATCCGGCGCCGGGGAAAACGGAAAGGATATCCTCCTCACGTTCCGGCAGTTTCTCGACGGAGAGGGGTTTGTCGCCGGGCTGAGTGAAAGCGACCTGATCGACCGAATCGTCCCGCGCTATTCTTACGAGGGGAAGACGATCGTGGAGCACGCGGGCGGCGGGCTGAACTGGGACGGCGTAGAAGCCGAGGGCGAGTGTTACGGATGGTCTGCGACGGAGGAGCGTTTCGGCGCTTCCTGGGCCTTCTTTCACGCATGGACCGAGACCTCCTTCTTCACGACCGTTGCGCTCGAAGGACTGACCCTCCCGTTCGGCCTTTGCTTCGGCGACAGCCGCCCGGCTGTCCTGCAAAAGATCGGGCTTGCGTTCGATCCCGGCAACGATGCCGCGATCCCGGCGGACGGGATCCTTCTCCTCTCGGAAGACGGGATGGAGCTGCGGTACGGGGAAGCGGGGGAAAACGCGCCGTACCGGCTGACCTTTTCGGAAACGGCGGCGGGGGAGGAAAACGGCCGGATCACGGAGAGGGCCCTCGACTTTTGGCTTGACGACGCGGGGCTGGTACGTTTTAAGGTGAGCGTAATGGAAAGAAGGGAGCGGTAAAAAAGGGGAAAATCCCCGAAAAAAGAGTTGACACGCCGCCGGATCCGTGCTACAATACCGCCTTGTGCGGAGGCGACAGACGGGATGGATCTTACGGCAAAACAAACAAAACTACGGCGCGCGGCGGCGTTTGCGGGGCATAACGCGGTCCTGTTCGCCGCGGCGGGGGCGGCGCTTGTTACCGCCTTTTTCGTGCCGCCGGACGGGGCGTATCTCGGGTATTTCGACTATAAGACCCTCGCCTGCCTTTTCTGCGTGCTCTCGGTCGTCTGCGCCTTGAAGGACGTCCGCTTCTTTTCCGTGCTCGCCGAGCGGATCGTGCGGCGGTTCCGGACCGCCCGCGCCTGCGTCCTCGCGCTGGTGTATATCACCTTCGCCGGGTCGATGCTGATCGCCAACGATATGGCGCTGCTCACCTTTCTCCCGCTCGGCTACTTCGTCCTGGAGACGGCGGGGAAGCAGAAATATATGGCGTTCACCTTTATCATGCAGAATATCGCCGCCAACCTCGGCGGGATGCTCACGCCCTTCGGCAATCCGCAGAACCTCTATCTTTATTCCCGGTTCAACATCCCGGACGCGGAGTTTCTCTCCGTGATGGCGCCGCATTTTCTCTTTGCCGTGGCGCTCATCACCGCCTGCTGCCTTCTGTTCGTGCGGGCGGAGCCGCTCTCCCTCCCGGCGGAAACGGTCGCGATCGACCGGCGCCGGACGGCCGTTTACCTTGCGCTGTTCGCCCTCGCCGTCGTGATGGTCTTCCGGATCCTCCCCTACTGGATCGGTCTTGCCGTGATCCCCGCGGCCCTGCTCGTTCTCGACCGGCGCGCCCTGCGGGAGGTCGACTATCCGCTGCTCTTTACCTTCGTTTTCTTTTTCATCTTTTCCGGGAATATGGCGCGGATCCCCGCGGTAAGCGGCTTTTTTTCCGCTCTTCTGGCAAAAAGTACGCTCGTCGTCAGCGCGCTCTCCTGCCAGGTCATCAGCAACGTGCCCTCCGCGATCCTCCTCTCCCGCTTTACCGAAAACTACCGGGCGCTGCTCGTCGGGGTGAACATCGGCGGCGTCGGCACGCTCATTTCCTCGCTTGCCAGTCTGATCACCTTCCGGGAGTATCTCCGGCACAACCCGGGCAAGGGCGGGCGCTACGTCGCGCTTTTTTCGCTTTTCAACTTCGCTTTCCTGTTTTTAATGCTCGGCTTTGCGCTGCTCCTCTCCCGTTGAGCACCTCAAAAGCCGATCTTTGCCGAAAACAAAAAAACGCCGGTCGGGCGTCTGCCCGACCGGCGTTTTTACGTTTTGTTCGTCCGGAAAAATCAGTCTTTCTTTTTGCCGGAGAGGAGGGTGTTGGTGAGGATGCCGAGGATCAGGGCGCAGGCGATGGCGGTCAGGGTGACCTCGCCGATCTTGAGCGCCATGCCGCCGATACCGGTGATCAGGATGACCGAGACGACGAAGAGGTTGCGGTTGTCGCCGAGGTCGACCTTCTGCACCATCTTCAGACCGGAGACCGCGATGAAGCCGTAGAGGGAGATGCACACGCCGCCCATCACGCAGGAGGGGATGGTGGCAAGGAAGGTGGTGAAGGGCGCGATGAACGCGGCGACGACGGCGAGGCACGCGGTCGTCAGGATCGTGACGATAGAAGCATTGCCGGAGATCGCCACGCAGCCGATGGACTCGCCGTAGGTGGTGTTCGGGCAGCCGCCGAAGAAGGCGCCCGCGACCGAGCCGACGCCGTCGCCGAGCAGGGTGCGGTGCAGGCCGGGCTCTTCCAGCAGGTCGCTGTCGATGATCGAGGAAATGTTCTTATGGTCGGCGATATGCTCCGCGAAGACCACGAAGGCGACGGGGACGTAGGCGACGGCGATGGTCGCGATGTACTTGCCGTCGATCGCGGAGAAGCCCTTGAAGGCCTTGAGGAAGGTAAAGTCGGGGATCCACTTCATCGAGGAGAAGGCGGAGAAGTCGATGACCTTGAGCGCGTCGTTGCCGGAGGCGTTGCCGATCACGGTGAAGATCGAGGCAACGGCGTAACCGGCGGCGATGCCGATGATGAAGGGGATCATCTTGGCCATCTTCTTGCCGTAAACGGAGCAGATCATCACGGTCGCGAGGGTAACGAGTGCGCAGATGATGCTGACCCAGCCGGTCGTGTTCATTTCATACGCGGAGCCGTTGTTCGCCGCGCCCTTGAGCGCGTCGCCGACGGCGTTGCCGGCAAGGGAGAGACCGATCAGCGCGACGGTCGGACCGATGACGACGGGGGGCATCAGTTTGTTGAGCCATTTCACGCCCGCGAACTTAACGACCAGCGCGATCACGACGTAGACGAGTCCGGCAAAAGCGGCGCCGATCAGGAGCCCGGCGTAGCCGGCTTCCGCGCTGACCGCGCCCGCGAAGGCCGCGAACATCGAGCCGAGGAAAGCGAAGGACGAGCCGAGGAAGACGGGGCTTTTGAACTTGGTGAAGAGCAGGTAGACGAGGGTGCCGACGCCCGCGCCGAAGAGGGCGGCGGACTGGGACATGCCGTTGCCGACGATCGCGGGGACCGCGATGGTCGCCGCCAGGATGGCAAGCAGCTGCTGGAACGCGAAGACGATGGTTTTGCCAAACGAGGGTTTGTCTTTGACGCCGTAGATCAGTTTCATAAAACCTCCTGTTTTGATCTTCTCGCACGCCCGGACGGAAAGAAAAAACGTCCTGCCGCAGAACGGCAAGACGGCGTACTCCCGCAAAGGCAGGGGGAAACGGAAGATATGGACATCTTGCGTGCATCGCGGTGCATGCTTAAAGATTGATTTCGTCTGTTATTGTAGCACGGTTTTGTCGGATTGTAAAGAAAAATCGCAAAGTTTTTCAATTTCAGCTATTTGCACAAAGAGAGAGGAGAAAAAAGGTCCTTTGACGGCGCCGCCGTCAAAGGACCGTGGGATCAGAAGAGGGAGACCGTCTCCAGCGTGGCGTAGGCGCGGTCGGCGAGGGCGGGGAAGTCGAGCTTTCCCTCCTCCGCAAGGAGCTTTGCAAGCTCCGGCCGGGTCTTCGGGTGCCGGGGGGTGAAGACGGTGCAGCAGTCCTCGTAGGGCTCGATCGAGGTGTCGAAGGTGCCGATCCGGCGGGAGAGGGAGACGATCTCCTCCTTGTCGAGGCCGATGCAGGGACGGAAGACGGGCAGGGAGACGATCCCGCCGGTCGCCGCGAGGGCGGGGGTCGTCTGGCTTGCGACCTGGCCGAGACTCTCGCCGGTGATCAGGGCGCCGGCGTCGTTTTCGCGGGCGTAGCGCTCCGCGAGGTGCATCATAAAGCGCCGCAGAAGCAGCGTAAAGTAATCTTCGTCGCAGGTGTCGCGGATCGCCTCCTGGATCTCGGTGAGGGAGAGGACGGCGGCCCGCCGCGCGCAGGTGTAGGGGGAGATCAGGCGGGCCAGGCGCATCACCTTGTCCCGCGCCCGCTCGCTCGTGTAGGGGAAACTGTCAAAATGCAGCGGGAGGATCTGCATCCCGCGCTTGGCCATCATATACCCGGCGACGGGGCTGTCGATCCCGCCGGAAAGCAGCAGCACGCCCCGGCCGCTCGAGCCGACGGGGATGCCGCCGGCGGCCTTCTTCTGCGGGCCGTGCAGGCAGGCGTAGCTGTCGCGGACCTCCACGCGGATCATCACGTCCGGCCGCTCGAGATCGACCTTCAGGCGCGGGAGCGCCTCGAGGATCACGCCGCCGACGCGGGCGGCGATCTCCGGGCTTTTCCAGGGGAAGGTCTTGTCCGAGCGCTTCGCCTCCACGCCGAAGGTGCGGCAGCCGGCCAGCTCTTTCGGGAGGTACTCCCGCGCGGCGGCCAGGATCGCCTCCGGGGTCTTCTCGCAGACGGTCGCGCGTACGGCGGCGTTGATGCCGAAGACGGTCAGAACCGACTCGAACATCCCGTCGAGATCGGACGCTTCGCTTTGCGGCTCGAGGGAGACGGTGCTTTGCGAAACGCGGACGGTAAAGCCGCCGTGCCGGGCGGCGCGGCGCTTCAGCTCCCGCGAGAGCAGCGCTTCAAAATGCGGGCGGTTGGCGCCTTTTAAGATGATCTCGCCGTATTTGCAGAGGATGATCTCGTTCATATCACGCCTTCTCCGGTGTAAAGTAGGTGCCCCGGGCGGTGCCGTCGAGGACGGCGTAGAGCGCGTCGGGGTCGCTGCCGCGGGTCAGGACCATCGGGATCCCGGCGGAAAGGGCGATCTCCGCCGCCTCCAGCTTGCTTTTCATCCCGCCGGTCCCGCCGGCGGTGCCGGCGCCGCCCGCAAAGGAAAGGAGCTCCGGGGTGATCTTCTCCACCCGCTCGATCAGGCGGGCGGACTCGTCCTTGCGGGGGTCTGCGGTATAAAAACCGTCGCTGTCGCTGAGGTTGACGAGCAGATCGGCGCCCACGAGGACCGCGACGTAGGCGGAGAGGGTGTCGTTGTCGCCGAAGGAGATCTGATCGCCGTTTGAGAGCTCCAGCTGGGCGCGGGAGACGGGGTCGTTTTCGTTGACGATGGGGAGGCAGTTCAGCTCAAAGAGCAGGCGGAAGGTCTGCTCGGCGGAGGCGCGGCGCTCGGGATTGTCGATCACGTCCTTGGTGAGCAGCAGCTGCGCGACCGTCTGGCCGTAGTCGGAGAAGAAATGCTCGTAGATCTTCATCAGCTCCCCCTGCCCGACGGCGGCGAGCGCCTGCTTTTCGGCAACGCCGGAGGGGCGGCGGTCGAGGCCGAGCCGGGCGAGCCCCGCGCCGACGGCGCCGGAGGAGACGAGTACGATCTCGCGTCCTTCGTTTTTCAGGTCGGAGAGGACGCGGGCGAGCGCCTCGATCCGGCGGAGATTGAGCCGGCCGGTCTCGTGGGAGAGGGTGGAGGTCCCCACTTTGACGACCAGACGGGAGAGTTCGGGATGTTTCACGGCGGCACCTTTTCTTTCATCAAAAAAACGCAGATTTTTTCGGAAAGCTATTTTCTTTTTTCTTTTTATCGTGTATAATATAGCTTACGCGGGGAAAAAGGGGAAAGCTCCTCTTTTTTATCCCTATTATAGCCGCCGCGCGGGGAAATTGCAAGCCCTTTGCGGAGATCGGAGGAGCAAAATGGCAAAACCGGGCAAAAAAGCCGCGCGTTTGCCGGAGCTGCTCGCTCCCGCCGGCTCCTTCGACGCGCTTCGCGCCGCGGTCGCGGCGGGCGCGGACGCCGTCTATTTCGGCGGCAAGGACTTTTCCGCCCGCGCCGGCGCGGAAAACTTCGACCGCGGCGGCCTGATTCGCGCGATCGCCTACTGCCGCGAACACGGCGTCAAGGCCCATATCACCGCGAACACCCTCGTCCTCGACCGGGAGCTTTCCGAGTGGCTTTCCTTTTGCGAGTTTCTCTGGCAGGCGGGCGCGGACGCCCTGATCTGCGCCGATCTCGGCGCGGCGGCGGAGCTCGCCCGGCGGCTGCCGGAGTTTCCCTTACACGCCAGCACGCAGGCGGGGATCGCCGACGTCGGCGCCGCCGACCTCGCCGCCTCTCTCGGCTTTTCCCGCGTCGTTCTGTCGCGCGAACTGCCGCTCTCCGACATCCGCCGCATCTCGGCGGAGGCGGAGCCGGAGACCGAGATCTTCCTGCACGGGGCGCTCTGCGTCTCCGTATCCGGGCAATGCCTCTTTTCCTCCCTTGTCGGCGGGCGGAGCGGCAACCGCGGGCGCTGCGCCCAGCCCTGCCGCCTCCCGTACGGGGATACCTACCCCCTTTCCCTCAAGGATCAGTGCCTCGCGCCTTTTATCCCGGAGATCCTTTCCTCCGGCGTCTCCTCGCTCAAGATCGAGGGGCGGATGCGCTCCCCCGATTACGTCTACCGGGTCGTTTCCGTCTACCGGCGGCTGCTCGACGAGGGCAGACGCGCCGAGCGGCGGGAGATGGAGGAGCTCGAGGCCTGTTTTTCCCGCAGCGGCTTCACCTCGGCCTACTTCACCGGCGCCGACCGCGGCGATATGCTCGGCGTGCGTACCGGCGAGGACAAGGCGAAAACGGCGGACACCCGCGCCTTTACCGGGGAAGGGTCTTTCACACGGGAAGAAGAACCCGTCTTTCCCCTCCGCCCCCTGCCGCCCTCGGCGGGCGAGCCGTTTACCCTCTCGCCCGCGGAAAAAGGACCGCGCGAGCGGCGTACCTCCCTTTGCTTTACCGCGCCGGAGCAGGCGGAAGCCGCCCGTCCGGACGCTTCCTTCGGCAAATGCCTTTCCTACCTGCCGGTCGGCGCGTATCTCCGCGCCGCCGCGGAGCGGGGCGCGCGCCCCTTCGGCGTTTCCGGCGTCTCCCTGCCCGCCGCCTTTTTCGAGGGGGAGCGGGAGGAGCTGCGCCGGGATCTGGAAAAGGCGCGGCTCGCGGGCGCCTCGCGGGCGCTCGTTCAGAGTCTCGGCGGTCTCGCCCTCGCGCGGGCGTGCGGCTTTGAGGTCGACGCGGGCTACCGCTTCAACGTAACGAACACCCTCACCGCGCAGCTTCTCCGGCGGCTCGGCGTCCGGGAGATCACCCTCTCGCCGGAGCTGACGCTGCCCGCCGCGCGGGACGTCTGCCGCCGCGCGCCGGCGTCCGTCGTTACCTACGGCAGGATCCCTTTGATGCTCCTGACCCGGTGTCTTCTCCGCGGCGCGCCGGGCGCCGGCTGCGCCGCCTGCGAGAGCGGCCGGGCGCAGAAAAACCCCTATCTTCTCCGCGACCGGACGGGCGCGCTCTTTCCCGTCCTGCCGGAGTACCGGCACCGCAACCTTCTGCTCAATTCCTGTCCCACCTACCTCGGCGACAGGAAAAAAGAACTGTCCGATCATCGGATCGACGGCGCGGCGCTGCTTTTCTTCTGCGAGAGCGGAGAGACGTGCGCCTCGGTCCTCGCCCGCTGCGCGGCGGGCGAGCCGCTCGGCGGCCCGGTGCGCCGCGCGGGCGTGCGCTTTTTGCAGACCGAACGCGCCTTTGACGAAAAAGAAAAAAACCGACCCGAAAGGAACCGTTATGGGAAAAGTATTCGGAATAGACATGGGGACCTCCAACACCCTCCTCTACGTCAAGGGGAAGGGGATCCGGATCCGCGAGCCGTCCGTCGTGGCGGTCGATCAGCGGGAAAGCCGGATCCTCGCGGTCGGCGACGTGGCGAAGATGATGCTCGGCAAAACGCCGGGCGACAAACGCGCCTGCCGTCCCATCCGCGGCGGGGTCGTGGCGGATTTTGATATCGCCGCCGGGATGCTGGAATATTTCTTCCGCAAGGAGGCGGGGGGCTCGATGATCCTCTCCCGTCCCCGGGCGGTCGTTTCCGTCCCCTTCGGCGCCACCAATACGGAAAAACTGACCTTCTATCAGGTCGCCAGCCGCGCCGGCGCCAAGAGCGTCGGATTCGTTCCCGAACTGCTGGCCGCCGCCATCGGTTGCGGGATGCGCATCGAGGAGCCGAAGGGCAAGATGATCGTCAACGTCGGCGGCGGCGTCACCGAGGCGGCGGTCCTCTCCTTCGGCGGGGTCGTGCTCGCCAACTCGGTCCGCGTCGGCGGCGAGACCTTCGATACCGCGATCTCCAATTTCCTGCGCCGCAAGTACGGCGTGGCGATCGGAGACGTCACGGCGGAGCAGCTCAAGGTCCGCATCGGCAGCGTGCTGCCGGGCGGGGAGGAGCTCTCGCTCGAGGTGCGCGGCCGGAATATGCGCAGCTGCGGCCGGCCGATCAGCATCACCGTCAAGACCTCCGAGATCATGGATACCCTCCGGGGTCCCACCTCGCAGATCATCGAGTGCATCCGCGCCACCTTCGAACGTACGCCGCCCGAGCTGTGCGCCGATATCTACGAAAGCGGCCTCGTCCTCACCGGCGGCCTCTCGATGCTCCGGGGCCTCGGCGAGCTGATCGAAAAACGCACGGGCATCCGCACGCTCCCCGTCAAAAAACCGCTTGATTCGGTCGCGGCGGGGCTCGGCGTCATCATTGAAAAGGACGATCCCTTCGGCGTGATCGAGAGCGTCGACCGCTGAAACGGCAAACCGGCCTGAAGAGAAAGGAGAGGGGAATATGGCGTCGTTTTTCAAATCCAAAACCTTTATCGTACTGCTTTGCGCCGCGCTCGTCGCGGTGATCGTCCCCTCCGTGCTCTCCGCCGTCGGGGCGGGCTTCGTCGTGCGCAACGCCGTCAACACCCTCCTTTCCCCCGTCCGCTCCCTCTTTGCGTGGATCGGGGACGGGATCGGCGGGTTTTTCACCTATTTCGGCGAGTTTGACCGCATCCGCGCGGAGAACGACGAGCTGCGCGGCAAGGTCCGGCAGATGAGCGACGAGCTCTACGCCGCCCGCGTCGCGGAGGAGGAAAACGAGTGGCTCCGCTCCTTCCTTTCGCTCCGGCGCGAGCATACCGACTACCGCTTCCGGGACGCGATGATCGTCGGCCGGGAGAGCGGCAACTACGCGACCGTTTTCACCCTGGACGCGGGTTCTCTGCAGGGGGTCGCCGTGAATATGCCGGTCGTGACCGAGCGCGGCGTCGTCGGCGCCGTGACCGAGGTGGGACTGAACTGGTGCAAGGCGACCGCCGTGATCGAGCATGGCTCCTCCGTGGGCGTTTACTGTGAGCGCAGCGGTGCTGTCGGGATCGCGGAGGGGACCTACGAGCTGCGCTCGCGCTCCCTCTGCCGCGTCAACTATCTCGACGCCGGCGCGGACGTCGCCGTCGGAGACCGCTTTTTCACCAGCGGGCTCGGCAGCGTCTATCCGAAGGGGCTTTACCTCGGGGAGGTCACCCGCCTTTATACCGACGAGTACGGCCGCGGGATGATCGCGGAGCTGACGCCGGCGGCGGACTTTTCCGCCCTTTCCCGCGTGATGATCCTCACCGCATACGAGAGCGCCGCGGACGCGCCCGCCGGGGAAACGGAGGAGGCGGCATGATCCGCGCGATCCGCTCCGTCCGTCTTTGGCAGGTTTTCCGCTACACCCTGCTCTTTCTCACTCTGATCATGACCGAAACGGTCCTCCTCCCCCGCGTCTTTTCCGATCCCGTCGTGCCGGACCTGGTCCTTTGCGCGGTGATCGCCGTCGGCATGGCGGAAAACGAAAAGACCGCCGGGATCTGCGGGCTGTGCGCTGGGTTTTTCCTCGACGCGGCCGGCACGGTCGGGCTTTCTCTCTCCCCGCTTTACTATATGCTCTGCGGATACGTCACCGGCGTGTTCGCGCGTACGCTGCTCAACCGCAACTTTCCCTCCTATCTCGTCTATATGCTCGTCGCCTGCGTCACCCGCGCGGGGCAGACCCTCCTCCTGCTCCAGATCCATCAGGCGGACTGCCCGCTCCCCCTCGCGTTTGCGGAGATCCTTCTGCCGGAGTTTTTCTATACGATGCTCGCGTCCCCGCTGCTCTATCTGATCGTCGCCCTTCCGCTCGCCAAAGAAAACCGGCGCGAGCTGAAGAACTGAGGCCGTTATGAAACGCACCAACCCCTTCCGATACCTGTTTCTCGGCGGACTGTTTCTGATCGTCTGCCTTGTTTTTGCGGGCCGGCTGGCGCGCTATCAGCTCGCCGGGACCGACCGGTACGACTACACCCTCGTCGGCACCTCCACCCGGCGGGAGACGGTCGCGGCGCAGCGCGGCGAGATCCTCGACCGCAACGGCGTGCCGCTCGTAACGAACGCCTATTACTACAACGTCCTCCTCGACTACGGCAGGATGCCGGACGACGCGGAGGGCTTCAACCGCGTGATCCTTTCGGTCGTCCGCGCCGCCGAGCGCTGCGGGGAGAGCGACAAACTGACCGGAACGAACTGGCCCCTCACCGCGGAGGACGGGACGCTCTCCTTCCGGGAGGAGTTCCGGCCGGAAGGGAAGTACCGCGCCCGGCTCGTCAAGCTCCTTTGCGACCTCGGATATGAGAAAAAGCAGAAAAAGAGCGACCCGGACCGCTCGGCGGAGGAAGCGACGCCCCGCGAGCTGTACGACTATCTCCTCACCCGGTACAAGCTGGTCGACGGGGAGGGAAACGCCCTTTATACAGAAGAAGAGCAGGAGATCCTGCTCGCCCGCCGGTTCGACCTCGGCTTTCTCGGCTTTTCTCCCGCCGCGAGCTATCTCTTCGCCGAGCGCGCGGACCTGCCCCTGATGACGATGCTCGCCGAGGGAGGCGAGCGGGGCGTCGTCCTGCAAAAAAAAGCCGAGCGGGTCTACCGCTATCCCGGGTACGCTTCCCACATCCTCGGCCGGATGGGCAGCATCACCGAGGAAACGGCGGACTACTATAAAGAAAAGGGCTACGCGATGGACGAGCAGGTCGGCGTGTCCGGCGCGGAAAAGGTCTTTGAGGACGAGCTGCGCGGCAAGGACGGCGTACGCGTGATCCGGGAGGACTCCTACGGCAACGTCGTGGAGCAGTATATGGAAAAGGAGCCGGAACCGGGGAAGGACGTCCGCCTGACCATCGACATCGGCCTGCAGATCGTGGCGGAGGACAGTCTTGCCGAGCGGATCGCCGCCATCGCGGCGGACGCGCTCGCCAAGCCCGGCGTGCTCGACGGCGAGGACGCGGACGCCGGCGCGTGCGTCGCGCTGTCGCCGAAGACGGGCGAGGTCCTGGCGGTCGCCTCTTACCCCACCTACGACCTTTCCACCTTTGTCGAGGATCTCCCCGCGCTGCTGGAAAACGAGCTTTCCCCGCTTGTCAACCGGGCGTTCAACGGTCTTTACCCGCCCGGCTCCACCTTCAAGCCCGCCACGGCGGCGGCGTCCCTCGCGGAGGGGATCATCACCCCCTATACGATCATCAACGATACGGGGATCTATACTTACTATTCCGACTATCAGCCCCGCTGCTGGTCCTACTGGATGTACGGCTACGCCCACGGGGAGCAGACGGTCGTCGACGCGATCCACAACTCCTGCAACTACTTTTTCTTTGAGTGCGGCCGCCGCCTGACGATCGAGCGGCTCAACGCCTACTGCCGCGGCTTCGGCCTCGGGGAGCCGACGGGCGTGGAGTTCCCGGAAGCGACGGGGATCCTCGCCGGTCCCGACTACGTGGAAACGAGCGGGCTCGGCACCTGGAGCCCGGGCGATACGCTGCAGGCGGCGATCGGCCAGTCCTACAACACCTTCACTCCGATCCAGATCGCAACCTATCTTTCCACCCTGCTCAACAGCGGGACGCGCTACCGCTCGCACCTCCTCTACGGGACCTACCGCTACGGAACGGGCGAGGAGATCTCCCGAACGGAGCCGGAGGTCGTCAGCCGGCTGAACCTCTCGCAGGAGGTCGTCGACGTCGTCAAGGAAGCGATGAAAAATACCGAGAAAAACGGCTCCACCGCCGCGATCTTCCGGGATTACCCGATCACGATGGGCGGCAAGACCGGCACGGCGCAGATCACCACGACCTCCTCGGACAACGGGGTGTTCGTCGCCTTCGCTCCCGTCGAGGAGCCGGAGCTCGTGATGGCGGCGGTGGTCGAGCGCGCCGGCTCCGGCACGCCGATCGGCGCCGTGGCAAAGGCGATCTTCGATCACTATTTCCATCTGAACGGCGGTGAAGAATGAAACGAACGCAACAGGAGAAGGCGGCGCTCGCCGCCGCCGTGTCCGACCGCCTGACAGAGCGGTATCCCGCGGCGGAATGCGCCCTCCGGTACGAGGGGGACGCCTGGCGGCTCCTTGTGATGGGGCGGCTCTCCGCCCAGTGCACCGATAAACGGGTAAACGAGGTTTCCCCCGCGCTTTTTTCCGAGATCCCCACCCCCGCGGCGGCGGCCGTAACGCCCGTTTCCCGCATCGAGGAGCTGGTCCGCTCCTGCGGGCTCTACCGGACGAAGGCGCAGAACATTCACGACTGCGGGGTCCTCATCACCGAGCGCTTCGGCGGTCGCGTGCCGGAAAGCGAGGAGGATCTTCTCTCCCTCCCCGGCGTCGGCCGCAAGATCGCCAACCTCGTGCGCGGCGATCTCTGGCGCCGCGGCGGCGTGGTCGTGGATACCCATTTTATCCGCGTCTGCGGGCGGATCGGCTTCTACCCGGAAACGGAAAAGGATCCCGCGCGTATCGAGCGGATCTTCGCGCCGCTCGTCGCCGAGCCGGACCGTTCGGATTTCTGCCACCGCGTCGTCCTCTTCGGGCGGGAGGTCTGTCCCGCGCGCGCGCCGAAGTGCGCCGGCTGCCCGCTCGCGTCCCTCTGTTCGCATTTTCTCCAAGCGGGAAATGACGATAAAAAGTAAAAAAGGAAGAAAGGAGAAACCCCATGGCAAACGAACCTGTCGAGAAGAAAAAGGGCTTTTTCGCGGAGTTCCGGGAGTTTATCGCAAAAGGAGACGTGATGGATATGGCGGTCGGCATCATCGTCGGCTCCGCCTTTACCAAGATCGTCAACTCCCTCGTCGCGGACGTTCTTAACCCGATCGTGGCGCTGTTCACGGGCGGCAAGAGCCTGGCCGGACTGAAGTGGGTGATCACCGAGGAGGTCGTCGAGGACGGCACCGTCGTTGTCGAGGAAGCGGCGATCAAGTACGGACAGTTCATCCAGAATATCGTGGACTTCCTGCTCGTCGCGCTGGTCGTGTTCCTTCTCGTGCGCGGGGTCAACAAGATCCGCCGCCGCGCCGAAGCGGAAAAGGAAAAACTGACCGCGAAAAAGGAAGAACCGAAAGCATAATCCGAAAAAAAGCGGACCGTTCGCGAACGGTCCGCTTTTTTCACCCCGAAAAAGAGAAAACTTTTTTGTTTTGTCTTGACAAAACGGAGAAAAAATGGCATACTGATCTTGGTTAATTGGCTTATTATATAAATCAGAAAGGAAACAGTTATGAAAAAGGCATTGGCAATTCTCCTTTGCGCGATGCTCACGCTCGCGCTCGTGCCCGTCGTGGCTCTGCCTGCTTCCGCGGAAGAGCTCTTGACGGTCGTCTACGTCAAAGACGGCGGCACCGGCAACGGCAGCTCGGCGGAAAACGCGGTCGGCACCATCGCGGACGCGTACAACGCGCTCGACCTCACCAAGGACTGCACCATCGTTGTGTGCGGTACGCTCACCTTCCCGGCTTCTACCGTTTCTTACGGCAGCGAGTACACCGGCTCGGTGACGATCACCTCGAACTACGGCGGGACCGACTACGGCGCGACGATCTCCCTGTCCGACGGCCAGTTCCCCCGTTTCCGTCTCTGGGGCACGACGATCATTGAGAATATCACCCTCCGGATGGAAGGCAAGTTCTACCTCGTGATCTGCCAGTTCCACAACTTCAAGCTCGCGGAAACCGTTAAGATGGAGTTCGCCAACGCCGGGACCAACGGCAAGACCTTCGGCAGCTCTTTCAACGTTCTTGCCGGCTATCAGAAAGACGAAGGCGAGACCCTCCTTGCCAACGATCCCGATTCCACGGTCGAGATCTACGGGGGCGAAAAGATCCTGCTCTGCGAGTATAACCGCGGCAGCGTCCCGGTGTTCAACTACACCGGTACGCACCATTCGGTCATCGGCGGGAACGCCAAGGTCGTAACCTACTACAACGCCGCGGTCAACGGCGCTGCGTCTGAGGTTACCTACGGCCACACCGTTCTGACCGTGAAGGATAACGCCGAGCTCACCACGCTCGCCTCCACGGAGGGCGGCGTCAACACGATGAACACCTTCACCCTCAACTGGCTCGGCGGTACGATCTCCACCGTGACCGATCTCCACCGCAAGCTCAACAACCCGATCGGCGACCGCACCGACCGCACCATCTACACGGGCGGCACCAAGCTGGTTTATAACGACGCTACCGCCGCCGCCGCGAACTTCGCGGAAGTTTCCGGCAAGTTCGACACGACCGAAAAAGCCGGTGACGCCGCGCCCGCCAAGATCGAGGTTCCGGCCCGTCCGGTCCTCACCTCCGACAAGGTGATCTATCAGAGCTTCAATAACAACGCGAATGCGGACAAAAACGACGGTCTGACCAAACAGACCCCGAAAAAGACCTTCGGTAACGAAGACGGAACCGGCATCGCCTCCCTCCTTTCCGAGGGCGGCATGGTCATCTGCCTGACCAAGTGCTACGTCGGCAAGCTCACGGTCGAAGGCGTCGACACGAGCTACACCTTCCCGGCGTTCAACGGCAACACCGTCCTCTTCACCGCAAAAGACAAGGACGGCACCTCCTACATCGGCAACAACGAGAACGCGAACGAAGGACAGTACGGTCATTTCATGATCGAAGGGACCTTCAACTTCCAGATCCCCGGCAATGTTATCCTGCGCGAGATCGGGCTTCTTGACCGGACCGTCACGACAAAGGCGAACCCCTCCAACTGGCGCGTTCTCGACGGCGGCAAGCTGGTCGTGGAAGACACCGTTCTGTTCCGCGGCGCGGCGAACTGCTACGCGGCGCCCGGCCTGATCGTCGATGAGGGCGGCGTCGCCTTCCTCGATACCCTCGGGTTCCTGACCTACGCCGGCAAAGGCACCATCATCGTCAGCAAGGACGTAGTCCCCGACATCAACGCGGACACCTTCGCGGGCTTTGAAGGCATCGTCGCGGACGAAGAGGGCAACGTTCTCTTCGGAACGGCTTCCCAGAACCCGACGCCCGCTCCCGCGACCGGCAGCACGACCGTTGTCGTCGCCGCCGTCGCTCTCCTCGCCTCCTTCGGCGCCATCGTCGCTCTGAAGAAGAGAGAAGAAAGATAAGTTTTATCTGCAAAAAACCCGCCCGGACGGCTCCGCCGCCCGGGCGGCTTTTTTTGCCGCGCTCCTGACGACGCGCGGCAAAGAGATCCGCCTCCGGCGGATGATATCCA
>CAMKAU010000042.1 GCA_946410595.1 uncultured Clostridia bacterium | reverse complement strand
AAAAACGAGCAGGTGAAAACCTGCTCGTTTTTTTGATACGCTCGGTCGGAAAACCGCTTTACGCTTTCTCCCGCAGCGCCTTGATCTCCGCGATCAGGCGGGGGACGATCTCTTCCTGCGGGATCTTGCCGACGGACACGCCGCGCCGGAAGAGGAGCGCGTCGCCGTCGCCGCCCGCGGCGCCGACGTCCGCCTCCCGCGCCTCGCCCGGTCCGTTGACGGCGCAGCCCATCAGCGCGACCGTAACGGGAACGCCGCGCAGGTCTTCTTCGTCGATCGCCCGCTCCAGACGCTCCAGAAGGGGGATAAGAGCGATCCTTGTCCGTCCGCAGGTCGGGCAGGAGACCACGTTGATCCGCGGCCCGCCGAGCCCGAGCGCGGCGAGGATCTCCCGCGCGGCGGCCGGCTCTTTTACGGGGTCCGCCGTCAGCGAGACCCGCACCGTGTCCCCGATCCCCTCGGCGAGGAGGGCGCCGATGCCGACGGCGCTTTTGACCAGCCCGGAACGCTCGCCGCCCGCCTCGGTGACCCCGATATGCAGGGGATAGGGGCAGGAGGCGGCAAGGAGCCGGTTCGCTTCGATCGTCGTTAGGGGAGAGGACGCCTTGATCGAAAGGACGATATCGGTAAAACCGAACTTTTCAAGCAGGGAAGCGTGATACAGCGCGCTCTCGCAGAGCGCCTTTGCCGTCGGCGCGCCGTATTTTTCCAGAATATGCTTTTCAAGGGAGCCGGCGTTCACCCCGATCCGGATCGGAACGCGGCGCAGAGCCGCCGCCTCCGCCACCGCCCGCACCCGCTCCTCGGAGCCGATGTTGCCGGGGTTGATGCGGATCTTGTCGGCGCCCGCTTCGATCGCCGCCAGCGCCGCCCGGTAGTCAAAATGAATATCGGCGGCCAGCGGGACGGAAACGCCCCGATCCTTCAGATAAGCGATCGTGGCGGCCGCCTCCGGCGCGGGAACGGTGATCCGCACGAGATCGCACCCCGCCGCCTCGAGCGCGCGCGTCTGCGCGAGCGTCGCCTCCCGGTCGCAGGTATCGGTATTCGTCATCGACTGGACGGAAACGGGCGCCCCGCCTCCGATCTGCAGCCGGCCCGCGTACACGGCGCGGCAGTTTCTTCTTTTGATTTCCGCCATAGAAATAACCTCTAAAAGAGCTTGATCACGTCCTTGACCGTGATCAGCAGGATCAAAGCCAGCAGGATAAACAGCCCCGCCGCGTGGATATATCCTTCGATCTTGCGGTCGACCGGCTTGCGAAAGACCATCTCGATCAAAACGAAAACGATCCGTCCGCCGTCCAGCGCGGGGAGGGGAAGCAGGTTGACGACGCCGAGATTGACCGCGATGACGATCGCGAGGTAGACGAGATTGCCCGCGTTCTTCTGCTCGGCCGCGTCGGAGATCGCCTGCGTTACCCCGACGGGTCCGGAGATCGCCTCCACGCCGTAGCGCCCGCCGATCAGATCAAAGAGGGAGTCCCAGATCATCTTCACGGTGGAAAAGGAACGGAAAAAGGAATGTTTGAGAATGTTGCCGAAGGTCCCTTCCTCGGCGTACACCCGGAAATCCGTGTCGCCGAAGACGGCGCCCGCCTCGGTCAGCGTGGGGAAGGATACCCCCTCCAAAACGGTCTTTTCGCCCTCGCGCAAAACGGTGAGGGTAACCGGCTTGTCGCCCTGGCTCATGATCTCGTAAACCAGCTCGTTCGCCGTATGCACACGGACCCGGCCGACCTTCACGATCTCGTCGCCCGTTTTCAGTCCGCTTTCCTCCGAGAGGGCGGTCTCCGCGCCCTCCCGCGGCAAAAACTCCGCCACGGTCGTGGAGCCGAGGGAGCCGCTCGTCGCGCAGACGAGGAAGAACATCGCGAGGAACCCGGCGAGGATATTGGTCAGCCCGCCGGCGGCAAGGATCACAAGCCGCTTCCACGGCGCCTTTTTCTGGAAGGCGTTTTCATCCCGCGACTCGCCGTCCTCCCCCTCCATGCTCACATATCCCCCGACGGGGAGGAGGCGGAGGGAATAGAGGATCCCGGTTTTTTTGGACTTTTTGGAAAAGAGCTTCGGCCCCATCCCGATCGAAAACTCGTTGATCGTTACCTTAAAAAGACGGGCGAACAGGTAATGCCCCAGTTCGTGGATGAAGATCAGAAATCCGAAGATCAGGAGCGCAAACAGGACGTAGAGTATTTTCATCTGGACAGCTTTCTTTCTCGTATTTCAGTCCGGCGGATCCGCTCGCCGGCGGCAAGACGCGCCTCGGCGTCGGCTTGGTAGATCTGTTTGAAGGTGAGGGGAACGCAAAGGGGCGGCGTTTCTTCGTAAACCGCCGTTACGACCTCCGCGATCTCGGGATAGCGGATCTTTCCTTCCAGGAAGGCGCGCACCGCCACCTCGTTTGCCGCGTTGAGAACGGCGGGACAGATCCCCCCGTCCGCGAGCGCCCGGTAGGCGAGGGCGAGGAGGGGAAAAGCGGACAGATCCGGGCGGCCAAAGGAGAGGGAGCCGAAATCGGCGAGGGAAAGCTCCTCCGTGGGGCCGGGGAGACGGCAGGGGTAGGTGAGCGCGTACTGCGCGCAAAAACGCATATCGGGGAGGGAGAGCTGGGCGAGGATCGCGTGATCGGCAAACTCCACCGCCGAGTGGACGACGCTCTCCCGGTGGACGAGGACCTCGATCTTCTCCCCCGGAACGTCGAAGAGGCGGGACGCCTCGATCACTTCAAATCCCTTGTTCATCAGCGTGGCGCTGTCCACGGTGATCTTTTTTCCCATCTTCCAGGTGGGGTGGGCGAGCGTTTCCTCCAGCGTTACCTTTTCCAGTTCCTGCGCGGAATATCCGTAAAACGGACCGCCCGACGCGGTCAGAAGCAGTTTCTTTATCTCGCCGTGTTCGCCGGCGCGCAGGCACTGGTGGATGGCGCAATGCTCGCTGTCCACCGGCAGGATCTCCGTGCCGGAGCGTTTGGCCGCTTTTATCACAAGCTCCCCCGCCGTAACGATCGACTCCTTGTTGGAGAGGGCGAGCGGCTTGCCCGTTTTGATGATCTCGCGGGTGGAAAAAAGCCCCTCGAAGCCGAGAACGGAGTTGAGATAAACGTCCGCGCCGCAGCAGGCGATCATCTCCGCGATCCCCTCCCGCCCGGCGAACACGCGCGTGCCGGTATCGGCGACGCGCAGCATCAGCTCCGCCGCGGCGCGGGGGTCCGCCATCGCGGCGAAAGCGGGGGAAAACGCGCGGATCTGCCGTTCCGCCTCCTCCACGCTGTTTTTGGCGGAGAGGGCGCAGAGGGAAAGCCCCTCCTGGGCGCGGATCACGTCGAGCGCCTGGGTACCGACCGAGCCGGTCGAGCCGAGGACGGCGACCTTTTTCACAGAACCTTTCATAGCGCCTCTCTTATCGGTAGAAGAACTGAATGTCAAAATGGATCAGCATGATCGCCACGGCGAGGGCGACGGGGATCACCGAGTCGAACCGGTCCATCACGCCGCCGTGACCGGGAAAGAGCTTGCCGTAGTCCTTGATCCCGAAGGTCCGTTTCACCGAGGAGGCGACGAGATCCCCGAGCTGGGAGACGATCGCAAACACGGCGCCGCCGATCGAAAGGGACCGGTAGCTTGTCGCGTAGTCGGTGCATTTGTCGATGATCAGACCATAGAGGAGAAGAACGAGAACGCAGGCAACGGTGCCGCCGATCGCCCCTTCCACCGTTTTTTTCGGGCTGATCTTCGGGCAGAGCTTATGCCGGCCGAAGAGCATCCCCGAAAAAAGCGCGAAAACGTCGGTGGCAAAGGCGGCGAGGAAGACGATCGGCAGAACGAAGTGGCTCGTTTCAAACCGCGCGATGATGCAGATCGCGGAAAAGCCGGCCGCCACGTATTCGGTCATCAGCAGCCCGAGGGAGTTGGTGCGGCAGTCGGTCCTGTCGGGGAAAAAGACGTTGAGCGTCAGGGTGTAGAACATCGCAAGGAGCAAAACGAGAGCGAGCGCCGGCATCAGCAGCCGGTCGACGTCCGCGTACCGGCAGACAAAGGGAGCCGCGGCGGATAAGAGATACGCCGGCAGCGTGAGCAGATAGTTTTTTTCCTGCCCGATGCAGCGCAGCACTTCAAACACGCCGACCACGGCGAGCAGGGAAGCGAGGATCGGCAAAAAGAGCGTGTCGGTGAACAGCACCGCCGGAACGAGCAAAAAGAGAGCGAGCGCGACCCCCGTAATGATCCTGGTTTTCATACAAGTCCTTTATTTTTCTCCGGTAACGCCGCCGTAGGTGCGGCGTCTCCCGTAAAATTCGCGGATGATATCGTCCAGTTCGTCGTTGGAAAGATCCGGCCAGAGAATATCGGTGAAATAAAGCTCGGTGTAGGCAAGCTGCCAGAGCAGGTAGTTCGAGAGCCGGTACTCTCCGCCGGTGCGGATCAGCAAATCGGGCGCCGGACTGTGGGCGGTGTAGAGTTTTCCTTCCAGCGCTTCTTCCGTGATCTCGGAAACGCCCTCGCGTAAGAGCTCGTTCGCCGCGTGTACGATCTCGGCGTGCGAGCCGTAGTTAAGGGCGATATTCAGCGTTTCCGGCTGATCGGCGGACATCCGCTCCAGTACCTCCGCCCGCTCGCGGAGGGCGGCGGGCAGGCCCGCCTTGTCCCCGATAAAGTGGTAGGCGGAGCGGTGCTTGCCGAACTCCCGGATCTCGCGCTCCACGTAGGAGGAGAGGAGGTTCATCAGCGCGTCCACCTCCTGCTTCGGCCGTTTCCAGTTTTCGGTGGAAAAGGCGTACACCGTTACGTGCTCGATCCCGAGATCGGAGCAGTGGTCCATCAGCCGCTCAAACGCCTTCATCCCCTCGGCGTGCCCGAGGGAGCGGATCATCCCGCGGCGTTTGGCCCAGCGGCCGTTGCCGTCCATAATAAAAGCGATATGCCGCAGCCGCCCGTCGATGACGAGGGGCTGCTTTTCTTCTCCGGTTTTTTCCGGCGTCTTTTTTCCAATTCCCAAAAAAGCCATACTCTCTCCTTATGAAAGAACGTGGCAAAGGGCGTTTGCCACGTTCGGGAAGATAAAAGGGTCAGAGCGACATGATCTCTTTGTTTTTTTCGCTGATCCGGTCGTCGACCTTCTTGACGAACGAGTCGGTCAGCGTCTGGATCGCCTTTTCGGCGGCTTTCAGTTCGTCCTCGGTCATCTCGCCGTTTTTCTCCGCCTTCTGGGCTTTGTCGTTTCCTTCGCGGCGGACGTTGCGGAGGGCGACCTTCGCCTCCTCGCCGAGCTTGGCGACCTGCTTCGTGAGCTCCTTGCGGCGCTCCTCCGTCGGCGGCTGGAAGGTCAGCCGGATTACGCGCCCGTCGGAGAGCGGCGTGATGCCGAGGTCGGACGCGAGGATCGCTTTTTCCACGAGCTTGACGGCGGCGGTGTCCCACGGCTGGATCGCCAGGGTACGCGCGTCGGGCATGCTGACCTGCGCCATCTGGGGGATCGGCGTCGCCACGCCGTAGTATTCGGCGGTGATGCGGTTGAGGATCGCGGGATTGGCCCGGCCGGCGCGGATCACGACCAGCGCCGAGTCAAGGGACTCCAGCGTTTTCTGCATCTTGCTTTCCAGTTCTTTCGTATCGTACATAACGCGTGTTCCTTTCTGATCTATATGTGTTTTCGGGAAGTTCTATGCCTGTTCGCTTTTCACGATCGTGCCGAGCGTTTCGCCCATCACGGCGCGGTAGATATTGTCGGGGTCGTCCAGCCCGAAGACGAGGATCGGAATGTGATTGTCCATGCAGAACGTCGCGGCGGTCGAGTCGATCGCGGTGAGGCCCCGGCGGATGATCTCCTTGTAGTCAAGGGTGTCAAAGCGGGTGGCGTTCGGGTCTTTCCTGGGGTCGGCGGAATAGATGCCGTCCACGTTTTTGGCGAGGAGGACGATATCCGCCTTGATCTCCGCCGCGCGCAGCACCGCCGCCGTATCGGTGGAGAAGAAGGGAAGTCCCAGCCCGCAGCCGAAGATCACGACCCGCCCCTTCGAGAGGTGGGAGATCGCCTTGTTGCGGACGTACGGCTCGGCAAACTCCGCCATATTGATCGCCGTCATCACGCGGGTGTCAAGCCCCGCATGCTCGAACACGTCCTGGATCGCCAGCGCGTTGATCGTGGTGGCAAGCATCCCCATATGATCGGCGGTGGTGGAGTCCATATTTTTGCCCTGGCGGCCCCGCCAGATATTGCCCGCGCCCACGATGATCGCGACCTGCGCGCCGGCGTCGCGGCATTTTTTAACGACCTGCGCGATCCTCTCGATAAAGGAAAAATCCAGGATCCCGTTTTCCCCGGCGGAGAGCGCCTCGCCCGATAATTTCAAAAGAATGCGTCGATACTTGATTTGCGTCTGTTCCATCATTTCACCCCGTTTTTTTCTTTCTCTATTCTACCTTATCCCCGCCGGAAAGTAAATATCTTTTTTGAAAAAAACTTTCCCGGGGCAGAAAAATTCCCCGGGATCGCGGGATCCCGGGGAACTTTTTTACTGATTGTTAACGAGCTTGGAGACCTCGGCGGCGAGATCGTCCTCGCGCTTCTGGATGCCCTCGCCCTTTTCAAAACGGTAGAAGGTTTTGATCGCGATCTTGCCGCCGAACGCCTTTGCGGTGTCGGCAACGTACTCGGAAACCTTCTTCGCGTCGTCCTTCACGTAGCCCTGCTCGCAGAGGCAGTTGCTCTCGTAGAACTTGTTCAGGCGGCCGGTGACCATCTTTTCGATGATCGCTTCCGGCTTGGAAGCGTGCGCCGGATCGTTTTTGATCTGGGTCACGAGCACTTCCTTCTCCTCCGCGATCACGGACGCGGGGACGGAAGAACGGTCGAGATAAACGGTCGGGTAAGCGGCGACCTGGAGGGCGATGTTCTTCGCGAACTCCGCAAAGCCCTCGCTCGCGGCGGCGGCTTCGTCCGCGTCAAAGAGGACGACGACGCCGATGCTGCCCTTGCCGTGGATATAGGTGCTGGTCGTGCCGCGCACCAGGATGAAGCGGCGGATATCGAGCTTTTCGCCGATGGTGAAGACCATTTCCTTCATTTTGTCGTCCACCGTCACGTCGCTGCCCGCGAACTTGCAGGCAAGCAGGGCGGTAACGTCGGCGGGCGCCTCGTCAAGGATCGTGTCGAGCAGGGAGGAGACGAACGCGCGGAACGTTTCGTTCTTGGCGACAAAGTCGGTCTCGCTGTTGACCTCGATCATCGCGGTGAGATCGCCCTTCTTTTTGATATCGACAACGCCGTCCGCGGCGATGCGGTCGGCCTTCTTCGCGGCGACGGAAAGTCCTCTTTCACGCAGGACCTTGATCGCCTCGTCCATATTGCCTTCGGCTTCGACGAGCGCCTTTTTGCACTCCATCATGCCGCAGCCGGTCTTTTTTCTGAGTTCTGCTACCTGAGATGCGGTGATCGTCATCGTATTATCTCCTTTTCGGTTCTTATTCGGCGTCGGCCTCGGGCTTTTCGGCTTCCTCGGCCTCGGCGGCGGGCGCCTCTTCCTCGGCGAACTGCTCGCCCTGCTTGCCTTCGATGATCGCGTCGGCAAGGACGGAGGAGATCAGGCGGATGGCGCGGATCGCGTCGTCGTTGCCGGGGATGATATAGTCGGCGTCGTCCGGGTCGCAGTTGGTGTCCACGATCGCCACGACCGGGATGCCCAGCTTCTTCGCTTCCAGCACGGCGTTGTGCTCTTTGCGGGGGTCGACGATGAACACGGCGTCCGGCAGAACGTCCATATTCTTGATGCCGCCGTAGTTCTTCTCAAGGTCGAAGATCTCTTTCTGCTTGGCGGCGACTTCCTTCTTCGGGAGCAGGTCAAAGGTCCCGTCGCTCTGCATCTTCTCGAGGTCATTGAGACGGTTGATGCTCTTGCGGATCGTCTTGAAGTTGGTCAGCATGCCGCCCGGCCAGCGGACGTTCACGTAGTACATGCCGCAGCGGGACGCCTCTTCCTTGATGGTGTCGGCCGCCTGCTTTTTGGTGCCGACGAAGAGCATCGTGCCGTTGTTTTCGGAGAGCTGACGGACGAACATGTAAGCTTCCTCAAACTTCTTCGCGGTCTTCTGCAGGTCGATGATGTAGATCCCGTTGCGTTCGGTGAAGATGTATTCCGCCATCTTGGGGTTCCATCTTCTGGTGTGGTGTCCGAAATGGACGCCGGCTTCAAGCAGCTGCTTGATGGTGATAACAGACATGGTATGTCCTCCTTCGGTTTTTTCCACCACGCGCCGCACGTTTCCGCCTGCCGTTTCCGGAACCGAAGCGGTACGGAGCGTGTGTGAACTATCGCCGCTCAAATATTTCGGCGACCGAGGCATTATATCATACTTATCTTTTTGTTTTCAAGACGCGTCGGAATTGTTCACAAAAAGTTTACAATTCCGCCGCTCCGGCGGAAGAAAACAAAGACGGAGAAAAAACGGAAATTGCTCTTGCCGAAAGATAAAAGATATGATACAATAAACCAAGTACATCTGACGCCGGCCGAAGCCGCCCCGCGGCGCGCCGGGAGGAGACCGATGAAAAAACCGTTTCTGGAATACTTTGTCAAATACAAGCCGGAGATCACCGAGTGGGCGATCCTGCAGAAGATGAAGGACTACTCCGTCCGCGCCGAGCGGGAGAGCCGCGCGATCGAGCTGACGGTCGATCTGGAGGACGCGGTCAAGGAGGAGGCGCTGATCTCCCTCGGCGCCGCGATCAAGAGCGCGTACGATCTGAACTTTGTCTCCGTGATCGTCCGCTATCCGCCGGAGAGCTTTTCCGAGCGTTCGGTGCGCGACGTGATCCGGATGGCGGAGCTGACGGGATTTCTCCCGCGCGGCTTTTTCGACGAGCCGGAGATCACCGTTTCCCGCGCCGAGGACGCGGACGCCCGCGAGGTCGCCGTCCGGCTCCCCTATACGGAAAAAGCCGTCTCCCTCGTGCGGGGGCTGAACGCCGAGGAGGCGCTCTCCGCCGCGCTCTCCGAACGCTTCGGCTCGCTCTTTTCCGTTTCCATCCGCGCCGACGAGGAGAAGGCCCGCCAGAAGGGAAAAGAGGCGGAAACGGCGCTGCTCGCCCGCCTCGGCGCCCTCTCGTTTGAGGAGCAGGCCGCCTACGACGCCTCCCGGACCGCCCCGCCGCCCGACGCGGCGGAGGACGACCCCTCCCCCCGGCTGAAGCGCTACTCCACCGTTTACGCCGCGGCCGCCGCGCCGCTGTTTTTGGAAAAAAAGAAAAAACGCGCCGCCGCCGCGGCGGAGGTTTCCGCCGCGCCCGGGCTCTCCTTTCTGACGGAGGGCGGGGAAGAAGACGCGCCGGCTGCTCCGGAGCCGGAGGAAGCGGAAGAAAAGCCGTCCGCCCCGGCGGAAAAAACGCCGCGGGAGGCGGAAACGCCCGCCGCGTCCGCGTTCGTCTACCGCGGGGAGAGCCGCGCCGTCCGGCTGGAGGGATCGCTTCTCCATACCCGCTTCCGCACCTACGATCTCTCCGCGCCCGAGCTGATCTACGGCGAGGCGTTTTCCTTTGCCGATCCGCTGCCGATCGCCGCGCTGGAGGGCCGGACGCAGAACGTCTGCTTTGCGGGCGAGGCGTTCTGGACCGAGCGCCGCGAGCCCCGCAAGGGCAAAAAGTTCGATTCGATCACCGTCGGCGTCACCGATTCGGAGGCGTCGGTCTATCTGAAGTTCACCGTCCCCACCGGCGAGGAGACCCCCCTCACCGAGATCGCTCCGGGCACGCCGGTCGCCGTGACGGGATTTTGCTCGAAGGATGACTATACCGGCGAGTATTTCGTCAAACCCCGCGCGGTCGCGAAGATCTGGCGGATCGGGCGCAAAGACACCGCCGAAAAGAAGCGCGTCGAGCTGCATCTGCATACCCAGATGTCCCAGATGGACGCGCTGATCGAGCCGAAAAAGCTCATAAAAACCCTGCAGAGCTGGGGGCATACCGCCGTCGCCGTGACCGACCACGGCACGGTGCAGGCCTACCCCGATATGATGATCGCCTCGGAGAAGGCGGGCGGGCCGAAGATCCTTTACGGGATGGAAGCGTACTTCGTCGACGATACCGAATCCGCCGCCCACGGAGACGCGGACGCCGTCCTTGACGGGGAGTTCGTCGTCTTCGATACCGAAACGACCGGTCTTTCCCCGATCACCTGCGCCCTGACCGAGATCGGCGCCGTCCTCATCTCCGGCGGGGAGGTCGTCGACCGCTTTTCCACCTACGTCGACCCCGAGATGCCGATCCCCGCGGAGATCACCGCGCTGACCGGGATCTCCGACGAGACGGTGAAGGGCGCGCCGAAGGCGCCGGAGGCGCTGGAGCGGTTCTTCGCCTTTGCCGGCGACCGGATCCTCGTCGCCCACAACGCAAACTTCGATATCAGCTTCCTTCGGGCGGTCTGCGACCGCGAGCGCCGGAAGTTCCCCTATACCTATCTCGACACCCTCGCGTTCTCCCGCTACCTCAACCCGGAACTCAAGCGCCACAATCAGGAGCGGCTGGCGGAGTATTACGGCCTCGGCCGCTACGAGGCGCACCGCGCCCACGAGGACGCGGAGATGCTCTCCAAAATCTTTTTGAAGATGATCGAAAAGATCTCCAAAGAGGGCGTGCGGGATATCGCGGGACTGAAACGCGCGATGGCGGACAAGACCGATCCCGCGCGGCTCCGCACCTATCACATGACGCTCCTCGCGGAGAATCAGGCGGGGCTGAAAAATCTCTACAAGCTGATCTCCAAGAGCTATCTCGATTACTTTTACCGCAAGCCGAAGATCCCCAAGAGCGTGCTCGAGCAGTACCGCGAGGGCCTGCTCATCGGCTCCGCCTGCGAGGAGGGGGAGGTCTACCGCGCCGTCTTCGGCGGCCGCGACGCCGAGGAGATCGACCGGATCGTTTCCTTCTACGACTATCTGGAGATCATGCCGCTCTCCAACAACGCCTTCCTCGTGGAGGAGGGCAAGCTGCCGGACGAGGAGGCGCTGCGGGAGATCAACCGCCGCATCTGCGCCGCGGGCGAACGCTGCGGCAAGCCGGTCTGCGCCACCGGGGACGCGCATTTCCTCGAGCCGGACGACGAGATCTACCGCAAGCTCCTGCTCGCCTCGATGGAGTACGACGACTGCGACCGCGACACCGGCCTTTACCTGAAGACCACCGACGAGATGCTCGCCGAGTTCTCCTATCTCGGAGAGGAGAAGGCGTATGAGGTCGTCGTGGAGAATACCAACCGCATCGCCGACCGGATCGAAGCGATCCGCCCGATCCCGGAAGGGACCTACACCCCCTCGATGGAGGGGGCGGAGGAGGAGCTGAAGAAGATGTGCTGGGACCGCGCCGCCGCGACCTACGGGCACGAGGGCGTGATCCCCGAGATCGTCAGCACGCGCCTGGAGCGGGAGCTTTCCTCCATCATCAAACACGGCTTTGCCGTTCTCTACATGATCGCGCAGCGCCTCGTTTCCTACAGCGAGAGTCTCGGATACCTCGTCGGCTCGCGCGGCTCGGTCGGGTCGTCCTTCGTCGCCACGATGGCGGGGATCTCGGAGGTCAACCCCCTCCCCCCGCACTACTACTGCCCGAAGTGCCGCTGGAGCGAGTTTTACACCGACGGCTCGGTCGGCTCCGGGTTCGACCTGCCCGACCGGACCTGCCCCGTCTGCGGCGCGCCGCTGCGCGGGGACGGGCACGACATTCCCTTTGAGACCTTTCTCGGCTTCAAAGGGGACAAATCCCCCGATATCGACCTCAACTTCTCGGGCGACGTGCAGGGCAAGGTCCACAAGTACACGGAAACGCTCTTCGGCGCGGAAAACGTCTTCCGCGCGGGGACGATCGGCACTCTCGCCGAAAAGACCGCCTACGGCTACGCGAAGAAGTACGCGGAGTTCAAGCGGGTGGAGCTGACGGAGGCGGAAAACCAGCGGCTCGTCTGCGGCTGCGTCGGCGTCAAAAAGACGACCGGCCAGCATCCCGGCGGCATCGTCGTCGTGCCGAAGGAGTACGAGATCTACGATTTCACGCCCGTCCAGCACCCCGCCGACGATCCCACCTCCAGCATCGTGACCACCCACTTCCAGTTTTCCTATCTCCACGATACCATCCTCAAGCTCGACGAGCTCGGACACGATATTCCGTCCAAATATAAAAAACTGGAGGAATACACCGGCACCAGCGTCCTCGACGTTCCGATGAACGATCCGAAGGTCTACGAGCTTTTCCTCTCCAGCGAGCCGCTCGGCATCTCGCCGAAAGCGATGGACAACTGCTCGCTCGGCACGCTCGGTCTGCCGGAGATGGGAACGCGGCTGGTCATCTCGGTTCTGGAGGAGGCGAAGCCGAAGAACTTTGCCGATCTCCTGCAGGTCTCGGGGCTGACCCACGGGACCGGCGTGTGGAACGGCAACGCGCAGGATCTGATCCGCGAGGGGACCTGCACCATTTCCGACGTGATCGGGACCCGCGACGGCATCATGCTCTACCTGATCCGCTACGGGCTTGACAACAGCAGCGCCTTCAAGATCATGGAAACGGTCCGCAAGAACAAAGCGGGCGCGCCGATCCCGGACGAGATGGTCGAGAATATGCGCTCCCACGGCGTTCCCGAGTGGTATATCGACTCCTGCCGCAAGATCCGCTATATGTTCCCGAAGGCCCACGCCGCCGCCTACGTCATCTCCGCGCTGCGCCTCGCGTGGTATAAGATCTACTACCCCCGCGAGTTTTACGCCGCCTTCTTCACCGTCGCGCCGGGCGGATTTGATTCCGCGATCGTGCTCGGCGGGATGTCCGCGATCAACGCCTATATCCGCGAGGTGGACGAAAAGTCCAAAAAAGGGTCAAAGGAAAAGGCGAGCCAGAAGGAAAAGGACCTGCAGGGCACGCTCTACCTCGTGCGCGAGGCGATTTTGCGCGGCATCCGGTTCCTTCCGGTCGATCTTTACCGGTCGGACGCCTCCGCCTTTTTGGTGGAGGAGGAGGGGATCCGCCTGCCCTTCTCCACGATGAGCGGGCTCGGCGAGCGCGCGGCGCAGATGATCGTGGAAGCGCGCGCGGACGGGGAGTTCCTCTCCCGCGAGGAGCTGCGGATCCGCGCCAACCTGAACAAATCGGTCGTGGAGGTCCTGGCCGCCGCCGGAGTCCTCGACACGCTGACGGAAACCAACCAACTTTCTTTCTTTTAAAGAGGTAAAACGATGAAAAAACGCACGTTCGTTCTGTTGCTGCTGGCGCTTTTGCTCCTGCTTTTCGCCGCCTGCGGAAAAAAGGACCCCTCGCCCGCCGTCACGACCGGCGCGGATGGGACGCAGACCGCGCCCTATACCGGGGCGGAAGACGAGCTGCCGGTCGTCAGTCTGCCCGCGGAGGATACGACCGGTCCGTCCGGCCGTACGGAGAGCGGCGAGACCGGGCCCGCGGAGGAGACGGCGCCGGTGACCGCCGCTCCCGGGACGGAAGCGGTCACGACGGCCCCGGCCTCGACCGGCGGATCGAACGAGACGCCCGAGGTCCCGCTCCCCGCGCCGCACACCCCCACGGAGGAGGAGGCGCGGCTCCTTTCGCTGATCAACGGGGAACGCGCCAAGGTCGGCGCCCCCGCGCTCTCCTTCAGCTCGAAGTACTATCCCTGCGCCGAGCTGCGCGCGCGGGAGATCACCAAGCTCTTTGAGCATACCCGGCCGAACGGCGGCGACTGCTTTACCGCCTACGAGGCCTGCGGCAAAAAACGCCCGGCGCTCTCCGCGGAGAATATCGCCACCTGCAGCGGTTACGAGGATTACGTCGCGCAGCTCCATCTCTCTTTGATGAACTCGCAGGCGCACCGCGAGAATATCCTTAACCCGGCGTATCAGACCGTTTCCCTCTGCTTTGCGCGGGATATAAACGGCGTCTGGTATCTCGCGGAGCTTTTCCAGGGGTAAGCGGATGGTTTTCAAAGCCGTCAGGCGGCGCGCCGCCGCCGCCCTCGCTCTGGACGT
The DNA here is from genome assembly GCA_946410595.1 of uncultured Clostridia bacterium. Taxonomy (GTDB): domain Bacteria; phylum Bacillota; class Clostridia; order Oscillospirales; family CAG-272; genus RUG12395. The sequence goes on along the minus strand of CAMKAU010000042.1, from coordinate 3,449 downwards.
TCTGACCGTTTTTTTCGTCGTCTTCTGCGTCTTCCGCATCTTCACCGCCGGGGGAGAGGGGAATATGCAGGTCGCCGGCTGGGAGGCCTTCCGGTATTTCACGGTGGACAGCAACGTCCTCGCCGCTCTCGCAGCGGCGTCGTCGGTCCCCTTCGCCGTCCGCGCCCTTCGCACCGGCCGGGAGAAGATCCCCCGCGCGCTTCTGCTCTTCAGGTTCGTCGGGACCGCCGCGGTCGCCGTAACCTTTTTTACCGTTCTCATCTTTCTCGGACCGATCTACGGATACCCGATGATGTACGCCGGCAGCAACCTCTTTCTGCACCTTCTTTGCCCGCTTTTCTTCTTCCTTTCCTTCCTCTTTTTCACGGGGAGAGGGGAGCGTCTCCCGCTCCGCCTGTTCTGGCTCGGCGTTCTCCCGGTCGTCCTCTACGGCGCCGTCTACCTTTACTGCGTCCTGATCCGCGGGAACTGGCCGGATTTTTACGTCTTCAACTCGGACGGGCGGTGGTACGTCAGTCTGGTCGTGATGCTCTCGGCGACCGCGCTGCTGTCCGTTTTGTTTCTTTTTCTCTTTTCCCGTATCCGGGAAAGGGAGAAATAAGACCGTCCCCGGCAAAAAAAAGAAAAAAGGGATCCGGACGTTGTCCGGATCCCCGTTTTTTTCAGTTGGTTCCTTTGATATGCCGCTTGATCGCGTCGAAGGTCTCGTCGCTGATGACGTGTTCGATCTTGCAGGCGTCCTTGGCCGCGGTCTTTTCGGCGACGCCGAGCTCCGTCAGGATCGCCGTCAGCGTCGTGTGCCGCTCGTAGATCTTTTCGGCGACCTCCCGCCCCTTTTCGGTCAGGGTGAGATAGCCGGTCTCGCCGACGAGGAGATAGCCGCCTTCCTTCAAAAGTCCCACGGCGCGGCTGACGCTCGGTTTGGAATAGCCCATATACTCCGCCACGTCGAGCGAGCGAACCGCGTCGGTTTTCCCGCTGAGGATCAGAATGGTTTCCAGATACATTTCGCCGGATTCCTGCATACGCAAACCGTATCCCTCCCTTCGGACGCTTTCATTGTATCACCGGGGTAAAAAAAAGTCAAGTTTGCTTTTTCAGCGACCCAAACGGAACTTTTCGACGAGGTTTTCCGCTTTTTGGCGGGAAGACTCCATAAACTCGGTGAACGCCTCTTTGGAAAGATGCGAGCTCATGGAAACGAAAAACTTGCGTTTCGTGCCGTAGCGGAACTCCTTGATCTGCTTTTTGAGCTCCTCGTAGCGGACGACGATCTCCCGCTCCTTTGCAAAGCGCCGGATCCGGACGAGCAGCGCGCTCGAACGGCAGAAGTCGATCGTCAGCACGCCGTAGAAAAAGCCGATCACAAAGGAAAAGGCGAGATTGGAGGAAAGCCAGGCGAGCGCGTCGAGGATGCGCGGATGGACGAGGAAGTAGTAAAGCGCGCCCAGAAGAGCCCAGAAGAAGGAAAACAGCGGGCAGATGATCCCCTGGATATTCCCCTTCATGTGGCTGTAATCCCACAGCTTGACCTTCATCTTTTTGATAAAGATCAGCCCGGCGGCGTATTCGATCAGGGTCATCGCGACCGCCATAAAGAGAAAGAGCAGCAGTTTTTTGAGGAGGGGATCCGCCGCGGGGAGGAGCGCCTCCGCCGAGGCGATCAGATAGAGAAAGATCAGCCCGAAGCCGTAGAGAGGCAGATAAGGCCCCGTGAGAAAGCCGGGATTGATCCATTTACGCTCCGGGTTAGCCCCGGAGAAGAAACGCCGGAAGATCACCTCGATCCCCCAGCCGACCGTACTGCCGACAAAAAAGAGAAAAGCCAGCGTCAAAAAGAAGTTCATAAAACCCTCCTGTCCGTATGATCGTACGGTTTTACCCGGTCGCAAGCAAAAAAACCGGCTCTTTCCGGGAGCCGGTTTTTTCGCGTTTCCGTTACTCCGCTTTCCAGAGACTGTGGAGATTGCAGTACGCGTAGACCGCCTCCACCTCGTCCCCCTCGGTGAGGGCGAAGGTCACCTTCGGCTCCTCGCCGGGCTTAAGCGCCTTTCTCTGGTTGCCGGATTTGGTCTGCAGGGAGACCCACTCGATGTAGTGCTCGGGGAGCATCGGATGGGGGACGGAGCCGACCGTAACGCGGACGGTGTTTCCCTCCACGGTAAAGACCGGGACGTGCTTTTCCAGCGCGGCGTCGGTCGAGCCGGGGATGATCTCCTGCATTTCCTCGCCGCAGCAGCGGACGTTGCAGCCGACGTGCTTGACCATCGCCACGATGTTCCCGCACTTCTTGCAGACGTAGAATTTCTGTTCCATGTTTTTTCTCCTTTATATATGTTTTTTGATTTCAGAGCATCAGGGGGGCGCGCCGCAGGGCGGGATCGGCGATCCGTTCGTGCACCTCGCGGGCGTAGGGCTCGAGATAGCACGCCTCCTCCAGCGTGGCAAGACCCTCCGCGCGCAGCGCCTGCGCGATCCGCGCGGCGATCCCCTCGATCACGGGGACGTTTTTCTCCGCGTCGCAGGGGGCAAGCAGCAGCCCGGTCAGGTCCGCTTCCAGCTCTCCGAGCAGGGGGAGGGAGCGCATCCCGCGGAAGAGCCATTTGTAGTAGGGGGCGTGCCGCCGATTGAGGGAAAAGACCGTTTCGGCGGCGCTTCTGGCAAAGTCCGCGAGGGCGGTCGCCGCCGCCGCGTTCTCGCCGTGGGAGAGGCAGCGCGGATAGTTGTACTGTCCCGCCTGCGCCATGTAGAAGAGGGAAGAGGCGAGCCGCGCCAGCCGCACGTCCTCCGGCGGGGAGAGAAGCGCCCGGCGGATCCGGGAGAACTCTCCGAGCGGATCGGCAAAGACCTCGCCGTTGGTCGCTTCCGCGAGATAAAAGGAGGGGATCGCCAGCCACGCCTCGTTTGTTTCCGGGACCTCGCCCGTGCCGGTATAGTAGGAATAAAACTCCCGGATCGTATGTACGCCCTTGTAGGGGGAGCCGAGCGCGCTGCGGCGCTCGATCTTCACCCCTCCGAACTCGGTGGGGAGGCGGTTGTAAGCGCGGAAGAGCCGGAAGCCGAACGCCCGTTCGTCCTCGTCGGTGATCCAGAGGCAGAAGCCGGGCTCAAAATCGTGGTCGCGGGAGGTTTCGTCGTCGAAGCCGAAGCACTCGCTGCCGTGTCCCGCAATCCCCACGGCGATCCGGTCGCGCACGTCGGAGAACTCGGCGTCCAGCATCGGCGCGCCGTACGCGTCGTAAAACGCCCTCGCCAGCTCGATCCCGTTCATGCGTTCTCCTCCGTTCGTTCCAAAAGCAGGGTTTTCCGGTTTTTCAGCGCAGCGCCTGCGCCAGCGCGGCCGCGTCGGAGAAGTCGACCTCCCGCTGCTCGCCGTCCGCCATCCGGCGGAGTACGCCCCGTCCGTTTTCCAGCTCGCTCGAGCCGAGGATCAGGGTGTGGGCGGCGCC
>CAMKAU010000041.1 GCA_946410595.1 uncultured Clostridia bacterium | reverse complement strand
GCTTTGTCTGCTCTTTTACTTTTTCGAGTTACTGTACTCTAAAGAATTGTGCGAGCTCCTCTGCACCTTTTTACAGTGCTTTGTATCTCTTGTTGTTCGTTTTTCAAAGACCGTTCGCTCGCCGCCCTTTCGGGCGACAGCTTGACCAGTATAACACCGCGGGTTCCGTTTGTCAAGCGTTTTTTTAAAAAAATCTAATTTTTTTTGAATTTACAAAAAAATGTTTCTTTTCCCCTTTTTCTATGCTATACTGTAAGCCGAGACTTCCCTCGGAACACGCCCTCCGGCCGCCGGAGCGCGGGCTCCGTCCGCGTCTTTTACATTAATATAAAGGAAGAAAGCGAAACCGCATGAAAAACCGCAAAAAAGACGCCCCCGCCGCCGACCCCCGCCTCGGCAAGGTGGGCGGACAGGCCGTGATGGAAGGCGTGATGATGAAGGCGGGAGACCGCACCTGCACCGCCGTCCGCCAGGAGGACGGCTCCGTTACCGTCGTTACGCGGAACTTTTCCAGCATCCGCCAGAAGCATAAATGGCTGAATATCCCCGTTTTGCGCGGGGCGGTCAACTTTGTGGAAATGATGATCCTCAGCTACAAGACCCTCTCGATCTCCGCCGACGCGTTCGTGGGGGAGACGGAGGAGGAAAGCAAGTTTGAAAAGTGGATCAAGGACAAGTTCGGCGCGAAGCTGCTCGACGTTTTCATGGTGATCGCCACGGTGCTGGGGCTGGCGCTCGGGCTGGCGATCTTTATCTATCTGCCGGATCTGCTCGTGGGAGGGCTGAAGGCGCTGACCCGCGCGGAGTTCAGGTACACCTCCGCCCTGCTTGCGGGGCTCTTCCGGATCCTCATCTTCCTTTTATATATCTTTCTCGTTTCGCGGATGTCGTATATCCGCCGGACCTTTGAGTTCCACGGGGCGGAGCACAAGAGTATCGCCTGCTTTGAAGCGGGCGAGGAGCTGACCCCCGAAAACGCGAAAAAGTACACCCGTTTCCATCCCCGCTGCGGGACGAGCTTTATCTTCGTGCTGATGCTCCTCTCCATCCTGATCTTTACGCTCGTCTTCCTGATCCCCGGAACGAACGCCCCGATCGTCCGTCTCCTGCTCCGGCTGCTCCTTCTGCCGCTGGTCGTGGGGATCGGCTACGAATATATCATGTACGCGGGCAAGCATTGCAACCGCGTGACGAAGATCTGCTCCGCGCCCGGCCTCTGGATGCAGCGGCTGACGACGCGGGAGCCGGATCTCGAACAGCTGACCGTGGCGATCCTCGCGCTCAAGAGCGCGCTGCCCGAGATCTTCCCCGCCGACGAGGTGGAGGCGGAGATCGCCAAAACGCGCAAAGCGCCCGCCGATCCTCCGGAGGACGGCGCCGCGCCCGAGTCTCCCGCTCCGGCCGCCCCGGACGGCGGCGCGCCCGGAAAGACCGCCGGGGCATGACGCGCCGGCAGCTTGCCGCCGCCCTGCGGGAGGCGGCAGTCCCTTCCCCCGGGCGCGAGGCGGATCTGCTGCTCTGCGAGCTTTTTTCCCTCTCCCCCGCCGCTCTGCTCGCGGATCCGGCGCGGGACTTTTCCTCCCCCGCCCTGGAGGACGCCCTCGGGCGCCGGCGGCGCCGGGAGCCGCTGCAGTATATCCTCGGCAAGGCGTATTTCTGCGGGGAGGTGTATTTTCTCAACGACGCCTGCCTGATCCCCCGGCCCGATACCGAGCTGCTGGTGGAAACGGCGGCACGGCTCCTGCCGGAGAACGGCCGCTTTGCCGACCTTTTCTGCGGCTCCGGCTGCGTGGGGATCTCCCTTTGCGCCGCGCGGCGGGACGCCCGCGGCGTGGGGACCGACCTCTCGGAAAAAGCCCTTTCGGCCGCCCGGAAAAACGCGGCGGAAAACGGCGCGGCGGACCGGCTCTCCTTTTTTGCCGCGGATATCCGCTCCGGCCCGCTCGGGGAGGAGCGCTTTGACCTGATCCTCGCCAATCCCCCCTATCTGACCTCCGACGAGATGCGCGGCCTCCAGCCGGAGGTGGCGTACGAGCCGCCCGCCGCCCTGGACGGCGGCGAGGACGGGCTCCTCTTTTACCGCGTGACGCTGGACACGTGCGAGAAAAACCTCCGCCCCGGCGGGTCCTTTCTCTTTGAGATCGGATACCGGCAGGGGGACGCCGTTTCCGACCTTGCCCGGGAGCGCGGATACCGCGCCGAGCTGCTGCGCGACCTCGGCGGGAACGACCGCGTCCTCATCCTGCAAAAAGACGGTTGACTTTTTTCTTCTTTCCGCATAGAATATATCAATACGGCAAATAAAATAAAAGAGGCATTTTACTTATGAAAATCGTAGTTCTCGCCGGCGGTCTCAGCCCGGAGCGCGATGTTTCCCTTTCCTCCGGCGCGCTGATCGCAACGGCCCTCTCGGAACAGGGACACCGGGTGATGCTGCTTGACGTTTACCGCGGCGTGATCGTCCCGGAAAGCGGGATCGACTCGCTCTTTCTGGAGAACGGGACCTTTTCCGCCGAGATCGGGGAAAAGGAGCCGGATCTTGATAAGGTCCGCCGGGACAACGGCGAGCAGGTCGAGCTGATCGGCAAAAACGTGCTGGAGATCTGCCGCGCCGCCGACGTCGTCTTCGTTGCGCTGCACGGCGCGATGGGAGAAAACGGGCAGCTGCAGGCCACGCTGGACAATTACGGCATCCGGCATTATACCGGCGCCGGGTTTGTGGGCGCCCTCCTCGCGATGAACAAGGATATTTCCAAAAAACTGTTCCGCTACGCCGGGATCCCGACGGCGGACTGGATCACCCTCTCCGCCGGCGGCGAGGACGCGCTGCGCCGGATCCGGGAGGAGGTGGGCATTCCCTGCGTGATCAAGCCCCTTTCCTGCGGGTCGAGCGTGGGCGTTTCCATCATCGAAAAAGAGGAGGAGCTCCGGGACGCGCTGGAAAGCGCCTTCCGCTACGAAACGGAGATCCTTGCCGAAAAGAAAATCTCCGGGCGGGAGTTTTCCGTCGGGGTGCTCGGCGGGCAGGTCCTGCCGCCGATCGAGATCATCCCGCTCTCCGGTTTTTACGACTACAAAAACAAGTATCTGCCCGGGATGACCCGGGAGATCTGCCCCGCGGACCTGACGCCCGAACAGGTCGCGCGCGTTTCCGCTCTGACGGCGGCCGCCTTCAAGGCGCTCTCCCTCTCGGGTTACGCCAGATTTGACTTTATCCTCTCCGAGGAGGACGGGGACTTCTACTGTCTCGAGGCGAACGCCCTGCCGGGCATGACGCCGACCTCGCTTTTGCCGCAGGAAGCGGCGGCGGCCGGGATCCCCTACCCCGCGCTGTGCGAAACGATCGTCCGTCTCGCCTCCGAAAAGAACTGAGTCCCCGAAAGGAGCGCCTATGCCCGCCAAAGAAGACCGCAAGATCATCGCCGAAAACCGCGCCGCCCGGCACGAGTATTTTGTGCTGGAAACCTACGAAGCGGGGATCGAGCTGTTCGGCACGGAGGTCAAGAGCATCCGCGGCGGCAAGGTCAATCTCAAGGACAGCTACGCGGCGGTCGACAAAAAAGGGGAAATGTACGTCTATGGGATGCACATCAGCCCCTACGAATACGGCAACATCTACAACAAGGATCCCCTCCGCCCGAAAAAGCTGCTGCTGCACCGGCGCGAGATCCTCAAGCTGTTCGGCCAGGTGAGCCGCGAGGGGCTGACGCTGATTCCCCTCTCCCTCTACTTTTCCGGCTCGCGGGTGAAGGTGCAGCTCGGCCTCTGCAAAGGCAAAAAGCTCTACGACAAACGCGAGAGCGACGCAAAGCGCGACGCCGCGCGGGATATGGAGCGCCGGATGAAGGGCGCGGACTGAAAAAAGGGGCGCCGATGGCAAGCTGGATCATCCACCTCCGGATCTGCGATCTTCTGAACGGGGACGGGCTCCTCGCTCCGGCGGAGTTTGCCGTCGGGAGCGTGGCGCCGGACTGCGGACGGCAGAACGACGACGAGATCACCTACACGCCGCCGAAGTCCGTTTCGCATTTTTCGCCGGACGGACGCAGCGAATCGATCGACTGCCGCTTTTTTGTCCGGGACTATCTGGAAAAAGCCCGCTCAAAGCGGGAGTTCGCCTTCCTCTGCGGCTACTATTGCCACCTCCTCACGGACAGGCTGTGGGGGGAGACGGTCTTCCGGCCGACCGAGCGCGCGTATCTTGCGGATTTCCCGGACCGGCAGAGTTTCATGCGGGCGGTCAAGCGCGACTGGTACGACCTCGACAGTCTCTACCTTCTCGAACACCCGGACTTTCCCGCTTACGAAACGCTCTGCGGGATCGGGACGTTCACAGGCGACTATCTGCCGTTTTATCCGGCTGATATGATAGAGAAAAAGATCCGGGAGATCCGGCAATACTATGAAAGGAGGGAGTTTGACCCGGCAAGAAAAGACTACGTTTACCTCACTCCGGAGCGGGCCGACCGGTTCGTCAGCACAGCGGCGCGGCTCTGCCGGGAAACTCTGACGTCCGACAGGGGGGCGCAATGGTTTCGACGGGGAGTTTGAGGCAGGATAAGCGGGTGGAAGCGTGAGACTTCCTGAAAACTCACACCCTAAATTTAATCGCGAACAACGAACTCGCGGCAGCGTAAGCTGCGCCGCTGCCTGAGGGCAGCCCGTCCGCCGGAGAAGGACCACGGTCTCCGACCGGGCGTCATGTCGTGGTAAATGTGCACCGCCCGTTGCGCTTGAAGCGGTCATAAACAAAAGCGCTGCCCCGCCCGCGCCCCGTATGCCGGGACGCTGACGGGAAAGCTTAATCGGCATACTGCACCCGGAGAAAGTCCTGTCAAGAGCTTTTCGGACGGGGGTTCGATTCCCCCCGCCTCCACCAGAAAAGCCTCGCGAAAGCGAGGCTTTTCAACTCTATTCGCCTGCGGCGAGTTCTATCGGTCTTCGCCCGGCGGTATTCGCTTCGCGAGTGATATTGCGCTGCGCGCAGTTAAAAGCGAATAGAATATCGCTGCGAGTGAAACGAGCAATATCGCTTTCCGCGCATGCGGAAAATATCGCTCTGCCGTCAGGCAGAATATCACGGAAAACAAGGGGGAAGAAACAATGTCAGAAAGTATTTTGCGCGAAAAAACCAAAGATTTTGCAAAGAAGATCGTCGTCCTTTGCCGTGAGATCAAAGCGACGTATCGCGAGTCCGTATTAACCAATCAACTATTAAGATCCGGCACCTCGATCGGCGCAAATCTGCACGAAGCGCGTTACGCGCAAGGTGCAAAAGACTTTATTTCAAAACTTGAGATCGCACAAAAAGAATGTTATGAAACCGAATACTGGCTTGAACTTCTTTTTGAAACCGGGTATCTGTCCGAAGAACGGTATAAACCCTTAAAAAACGACTGCGGCGCCATCCGCCGTATGCTCATCTCCTCGATCCAAACGGCAAAAACCAATCGAAGCGAAAAGGACAAATGACACACCGCCCTCATTTTCCCTTTACACACGGCGAGTTTTGTGTTATAATGGGGAAAAAGAAAGGAGACCGGACGCATGAAAACCTACGGACTGATCGAAAAGAAAAGCTTTTCCGTCCGCGCGCTCAAGTGGGCGCTCGTCTTCCTCGGTTACGACTTTCTCTGTTTTGCTCTTTACGCCATGTTCCTCGGGCAGATGATCACCGACCGGCGGGAAACGGCGGACAAGGACCGGGCGCTCGTGGTCTATTCCGCTGTGATGCTGTGCATCTTCCTTGCGGTCCTCTATTCCCTGCCGCGGCGCGACCTCTCCCTGAAAACCCGCCTGATCCACGAATCCGATCTCGAGGGCTTTACCCCGTCAAGCTACTTCAAGGCGACGCTCCTCTCCGACGTCCTGCCCACGGCGATCGCCGCGTTCGTGACGCTTCTGCCTTACGCGATCTTTTATCAGATCTCCGGCTTCGGCTACGAGCGGGCGCTCCCGATCGAGAACTTTTTTACCGGGCATCTCGCGCTGATGATCCCCCTCGGCGGGATCGCCGCGCTGATCCTTGAAACGGCGCTTTTCTTCGGGGTCTGCGCCCTCGCCCAACACCGGGCTCAAAAAGTCATCCTCGCGGAGCGGGTCAACCGCCCGTGGGAAAAAGCGTAACGAAAAAAGAGCCCCCGGACTTCCTTTGGAAGTCCGGGGGTTGTTTTTTCGATCAGCCAATGCGGTGGATCCGCGCGGGGTCATAACGGTCCTTTTGCTCTTTTTCCTCCGCGGGGTAGCCGAGCGGGAAAACGGCGAAGGCGCGCAGACCGGCGGGGAGGGAGAGGATCTCCTCGACCGCCCGCATCCGCTCCTCCACCGGCGCCGTCCCGATCCAGACGCCGCCGAGCCCGAGAGCGTCGGTCATCAGCCAGAGGTTTTCCGTGGCGATGCTCATATCCACCTCGGCGAACGCCGGCACGGCGCAGTCCGTCCGGTAGACCGGCACGATCACGACGGGCGCGGTCTCGATCGGCCGGGAATAGGGCCCGGACGCCGCCAGCCGCCGGATGATCTCCTTATCCTTGATTACGTAGAACTCCCACGGCTGCTGGTTTTTGGCCGAGGGCGCCTGCATCGCGGCGCGCAGGATCTCCGTGATCTTCTCCTCTTCGACCGGACGGTCCGCAAAGCGGCGGATGCTGGCGCGGTGGAAAATCTCTTTCATTTTTTGTTCTCCTTTTCTCTCTCGCAAAACGCCCTGCGGCATTCTTCGATGATCTTCATCGCCTCCGAAACACCCCGGTAGCCCTTTGTTTCCACCGGGATCTTCTGGAGGACCTTGTAATTGTCGAAAAAGTTCTGGATCTCCTCCAGCTCAAAGGCGGGCAGGTCGGAGAGATCCTTTACGTCCGCGTAGCGGGGGTCGCACGCGACGACCGAGATCAGCTTGTAATCAAGGAAACCGTTGTCGATCATCGTGAGATACCCCAGCACCCGCGCGGGCACGATGCAGCCGGGGAAGGTGGGATATTTGCAGATCACAAGGATGTCCAGCGCGTCGCCGTCCGGCGCCAGCGTGTTCTCGATGACGCCGTATTCGGCGGGATAACTCATCGCGGAATAAAGGACCCGGTCCAGCCGGATCTGCCCGTCCTCGGGATCCATCTCGTACTTGTTGTGGGAATTGAGCGGGATCTCGATCCGGGCGTTTACGACGTTTTTTTCGTTCATTTTATATCCTCCTTCGTTTTTACTTCATCGACTGTGATCGGGGGCTCGCGCCGGTCCGTCGCGCCGCGCGCCTCCCGCGTCGCTTCCGGCGGCAGCGGGATCTTCCCCACGTCCTCGCGGCGCAGGAAAACGAGCATCGGGGGCGTTACGTCGGTGATCTGCGGATAGCAGGTCAGCATCTTCTCCCCGACGGTGAGAAAGGAATAGGCGCCGAGGGATTTTGCGGTCAGATCCTCCGAAATCAAGAGGAGGGTATCGGGGTCGTAGTCGTAGGAGGCGGCGTGGATCTTTGTTTTGCAAAGCGGCCGGCCTTCATAGCAGAAGGCGAGCTCGTTTTTTTCGATCTCGACCGTATGGCCGTTTTCCCTGCCGTCCCGGCCGCACCCGTACCAGACGCCCGCCAGGCGGGGCAGCGCTTCCGCGTCCCGGATCCGGATGTAGTCGAACGGGCCGCGATCGACCTTTTTCAGCCGGTATTCGGTCCGGCGGTCGAGCAGCTCGTACCAGGTCGTGAGGAGAAGATCCTCTCCGTCAAAAACGAGAGAGGTCATCACGATCATCACGGGCGAGGCGTCTCCGTACCGGAAGCCGCCTTCCTCAAACGCGATCTCCGCCTTTTCCTTTTTCTCCGCCGCCGCCCGGTCGTAGCGGATCTTTGTTTTCAGGATCGGGACCCTTGCGTAATCGCGCAGGGAGAGGAGGTTTCCCCGCACCTCCGCGTAGTAGTCGTAGCCGCTTTCGTAAAACCCGTCGAGCGGTCCTTTCATGTTGTCTCCTTTCGGCGCCGTGCGCGGACCTTTTTCTTATTTTATCATATCCCGTTCGCTTTTTCAACCGCTTATCGAACAAAAAACCTCCCCGCCGAAAAGGGCGGGGAGAGGGGGGGAGTTCAGTTGAGAACGGCGACGCCGACGTTGAGATAAAGCGCAAAACAAAGCCAGAGAAGATAGGGGGTAAAGAGCCGCGCCGCCGCCTTCGACTCCCGCCGCGAGCGATAGATGAGGATCGCGGCGAGGACGACCATCGCGCCGATCCAGAAAGCGGCGAAGGTGTAGAGATGCAGGCGGCGGAACCAGAGCGGCCAGAGGGCGTTGGCCGCCAGCGTGACGGCGTAAAATCCGAGCGTCCCTTTGCCGTATTCGCTCTTTTTTTCCGCGATGAAATAGATCCCGATCCCGAGCAGAAGATAGAGGATCGCCCACACCACGGGGAAAACGGCGGCGGGCGGCGAGAGCGGCGGTTTTTCCAGCTGCGGGTAGATCTCCTCCGTTTTGCCGCCGAGCAGATTGCCCGCAAAGCCGACGGCAAGCGTGACAACGATACAGATACAAAGCAGCGTCCAATCGGTTTTTTTCTTCATAGTTTCTCCTTTTCGGCGGATCCTCCGCCCGGATTCGTTGCTTTTATCTTATGCAAAAACGGCGGGAAAATACCAAAGATCCCGAAAAAAAGCGCCGAAAAGGCCCTCTCTCCGGGAGATCCGGGAAAAACTCTTGTCTTTCCGGAAAAGCGGTGATATAATAAGGATACTTGATTTCTTTTTCTCAAAGGATCGCAGAAATGGATGAACTGAACCGGATCATTGCCGACAATATCGCCTCTCTCCGGCAGGCCGCGGGCATGACGCAGGCGGAGCTCGGGGAGCAGCTCAATTATTCCGACAAGCTGATCTCCAAATGGGAGCGCGGAGAGGCCGCGCCCAACGCCTACACCCTCAAAGCGCTGAGCGAAGTCTTCGGCGTTCCCGTGGACGCGCTCTTTACCGATCACCGCGGCGGCGGAGAGATCCCCTATTCCCTGCAAAAGACCGAACGCAAAAAGCTCTCCAACCGCGCCCTGATCACCGGGATCTCGGTGTGCGGGATATGGCTGCTTGCGATGCTGATCTACGTGATCCTCGGCGCCACGGTGGACAGTCTGCCGGAGATCTTCGTTTACGCGCTGCCGGCGGCGCTCGTGCTGATCCTCGTTCTCAATTCCGTCTGGAACCGCGGCAAGCGCAATTTCATCATCATCGGCGTGCTGCTCGTCAGTATCGCGATGACCGTTTACGTCGCCCTCCGCTCCTACGGCATCTGGCAGATCTTTTTGCTGCTGATCCCGGCGGAGCTGATCGTTTTCCTCTGCGCGATGCTCAAAAAACGCTGAAAAACGCATTTTCTACTATCCGTAGAGCGGATTTCTCCGCTCTACTTTTCTTTTGCCGAAAAGGAGAGCGGCGGGCGCAAAGAGTTCCTTGCGTCCGGCCCGCTCTCTTTTTATAATAAGACCGAACGAACAAAAAAGGGGAAACGCCGTGAAAGAACCGACTGTCCGGACCGTATATTACGACGACGAACGCGCCGACGATTTTGCCGGCGTGACGCGCCCGCCCTACGAGGTCCCCGCCTCGCACGACTACGCGCCGCGCTCGCTTCTCCGGCGCGCCGCCGCCTTTTTCGTCTACCGCTGCGTGATGACGCCCTTTGCCTTCCTCTATATGAAGATCAGGTTCGGCTACCGGCTCGTCCGGGCGGCGAAGCTGCCGGAAAAGGGGCGGGGCTTTTTCCTCTACGCAAACCACACCCTCCTCGCGGGGGACGCCTTTTCCCCCTCGCTTGCCGTCTTTCCCCGCAAGGCGCGGGTGATCGTCAGCCCGGACAACGTCGCCCTCCCCGCAACGCGGGGCTTGATCCTCCTCTGCGGCGCTCTGCCGCTGCCTTCCTCCCTGGCGGGGACGCGCGCCTTCCTCGGCGGCCTCAAAAACCACCTTGCGGACGGCGCCTGCGTCGCCGTCTACCCGGAGGCGCACGTCTGGCCCTACTGCGGTTGGATCCGGGACTTCCCCGACGACTCTTTCCGCTACCCGGTGAAGTTCGGCGTTCCCGCCTATGCGGCGACCACGACCTTTTCCCGCCGCCGCTTCCGGGGGACCCCGCGCGTGACCGTTTACCTCGACGGGCCCTTTTTTCCGGAGGGGGAGGACCCGCGGACGGCGCAGAAAAACCTGCGCGACGCCGTCTTCCGTACGATGACCGAACGCGCGAAAAACACCGCCTGGACCCCCGTCCGCTACGAAAAACGAAAGAAGGGAGAGAACGCCACATGATCGCTTTGCTCTACGCGGGAAACGAAAAGGTCTTTTGGGGGATCCTCATCTCCGCCCTCTCCGCCGCGCGGCGCGCTTCCCGCCCCCTCTCCGTTACCCTGCTGACGATGGATCTTTCCGACCGGGACCCCGCCTTTACGCCGATCACAAAGGAGCAGAGCGCCTTTCTTTTGCGGGTCCTGCAAAAGGAAAACCCGCAAAACGCCGTCCGCCTTCTCGATATCGGCGCTCTCTACCGGGAAAAGCTCCTCTCCTCCCCGAACGCCGCGACCTCCTACTCCCCCTACTGCTTTCTCCGGCTGTTTGCCGACAAACTCGACCTGCCCGACAAGGTCCTTTACCTCGACGCCGACACCGTCGTAAACGGCGACCTCGCCGAGCTCTGCGACACCGACCTCGCCGGGTATGAATACGGCGCCGTCCTCGACTACTACGGCAAGATCTTTATGGGTTGGCACTACATCAACTCCGGCGTGATGCTTTTTAACCTGCCGGAGATCCGCCGGACCGGGCTTTTTGCCGCCGCCGCCGACCTCTGCGCGAGAAAGCGGCTCTTCCTCCCCGATCAGACCGCCCTCTACCGCTGCACCAAACGAAAAAAACTGCTCCCCCGCCGCTTCAATGAGCAAAAGCGGTACGACCGCCCCGATACGGTGATCCAGCACTTTACCAAAACGATCCTCTGGCTGCCGTATTTCCACACCCGCACGATCAAGCCGTGGCAGCCGGACGAGGTGAAGCGCACGCTCACGCACCGCTACGACGCGCTGCTCGACGAATATCTCGCCCTGAAACAGGCCTTTGAGGAGGAAAACCGATGAAAGAAAAGGAAACCGTACACGTTTTTTACGCCTGCGACGAGACCTACGTCCCCTATCTCTCCGTCTCGCTCCTCTCCCTTGCGGAGCACACCGACAAAACCCGCGCCTACCGCGTGACGGTGCTGGAAAACGATATGACGGACGAGAGCAAACGCGTTCTCCGCGCGATGCTCCCGGCGAACGTTTCCCTCTCGTTTTCCGACGTTTCCGCCCGTCTGCGCGGCATTGCCGGCAAGCTCGCCCTGCGCGACTATTACAGTCTCTCGATCTATTTCCGGCTCTTTATCCCCGCGATGTTCCCGCGGCTTGAGAAGGCGGTTTATCTCGACGCCGACACCGTCCTGCTCGCCGACGTCGGCCGTCTCTACGACACTCCGCTGCGCGGCTGCCTCGTCGCCGCCGCGCCGGACGCCGTGATCGAAAGCGAGGAGGTATTCCGCCGGTACGCGGAGGACGGCGTGGGGACGGACGGTTATCGCTCCTACTTCAACTCCGGGGTGCTGGTGATGGACCTTGCCGCCATGCGGGAGATCGATCTGGCCGGGACCTTCCTCTCCCTGCTGGAGACCTACGGCTTTGACACGATCTGCCCCGACCAGGACTACCTCAACGTGATCTGCCGCGGGCGGGTACGGTACCTTGGCAGCGAGTGGAACCGCATGACGGTCGACTCCTCCCCCTGCGGCCGCCCCAAGCTGATCCACTACAATATGTACTTCAAACCCTGGCTCTACGACAACGTGCCGTACAGCGAGTATTTCGACCGGTACGCCGCCCGCTCCCCCTACGCCGCGCGGATCGCTGCGGCAAAGGCCGCTTTCTCCGAGGAGGGGATGCGCGCAAACGAGGAGGCGGGCGCGATGCTCCGCCGCTCCGCGCAAAGGATCATCGACTCGCCCGACAATTTCCGCCGCGTCCTCACCGCAAACCGGGAGATCGCCCTCTATGATGAAGAAACAAGCGAAATCGCTCACGCCTGACCGGATCGCCGTTCTCGAGCGGATCCGGGAATACGAAACGCGGGGCGGAGAGTGGTTTTTTGAGAACGCAGAGGACGATCCCCCCTCCCGCACGCTGACCCCGGAGGACGTCGACTACCTCCGCAAAACGGCAAAGTTCCGGGTAAACGGCTTCTTCGCCCGGCTTGCCGAGCGAGCCGCCTTCCCTTTCTTCCGGCGCAAATACGAGATGACCCTCGTCGGCGCGGAACACCTCGCCTCCCTCACCGGCGGCGCCGTCTTCACAAGCAACCACTTTGACCGCTTCGAAAGTCTTGCCGTGCGGTACGCCGCCTCCCGCGCCCCCGGCAAGCACCGCCTCTGGAAGCTGATCCGGGAGGGCAACTACTTTATCCCCGGTATTCTCGGATGGTTTTTGCGGTACGCGGATACCCTCCCCCTCTCCTCCTCGGTGAAAACGATGGGGCTGCTCGAGCGCGCCGTCGCCGGGATCCTCGCGCGAGGGGACTTTCTGCTCGTCTATCCCGAGCAGGCGATGTGGTGGAACTACAAAAAGCCCCGGCCCTACCGGATCGGCGCTTTCCACTTCGCGGCGAAAAACGGCGTCCCGGTCGTTCCCTGCTTCGTCACTCTCCGGGAGAAGGATCCCGCCCTCCCGCTCCTGCCCGACAACGTCGCCTATACCGTCCACGTCGGCGAGCCGATCTTCCCCGATCCCGCCCGCTCCGTCCGCGAAAACGCCGAAGCGATGCGGAAAGAGAACGCCGCCTTCGCCCGCGCGGTCTACGAAAAGACCTACGGCGAGCCGCTTTGCTATCTCTGCGGGGAAGACCCTTTCGCTGCCGGGCGGGAGAAGGCGTGAACAAAGATAATAACAGAAAAGCCGATCTGTTTTCAGATCGGCTTTTTTTCGGACGTTTTTTCAGTTTTTGAAGAAATCCCGGTCGAGGGAGCGGAGCTGGATCGCCTCGGCGACGTGCTCGGCGCGGATCGTTTCGCTCCCCGCGAGGTCGGCGATGGTACGGGCGACGCGCAGGATCTTGTCGTAGCCGCGGGCGGACATCCCGAGCTTGCGGAAGGAAAGCTCGAGCAGCCGCGCGGCGTCCTCCTCGGGGACGCACCAGCGGCGCGTTTCCCGCGCGTCCATATCGGCGTTGCAGAAGCGGCCGGACACGCCCGCCGCGGCAAAGCGGCGGAGAGCGGCGGCGCGGGCGGCGTTGACCCGGGCGCGGATCGCGGCGGAGCTTTCCCCCTCCGCCTTCCCCGTCATCTCGTCGTAGCTGACGGCGGGGACCTCGATCTGGATATCCACCCGGTCGGAGAGCGGGCCGCTGATCTTGGAGAGGTACTTTTTCACGTCGTCGGCGCGGCAGGTACAGGGCTTGGTCGGGTGGCCGAAATAGCCGCAGCGGCAGGGGTTCATCGCGCAGACGAGCATGAAGCGGCAGGGATACTTGACGCGCCCCTGCACGCGGGTAACGGTGATCTCCCCGTCCTCCAGCGGCTGCCGGAGCGCCTCGCACGCGCTTTTCGAGAACTCGGGGAACTCGTCGAGAAAGAGCACCCCGTTGTGCGCGAGGGAGACCTCGCCGGGGCGGGGGATCTGTCCGCCGCCGACCAGCGCGGGCGCGGACATCGTGTGATGCGGGGAGCGGAAGGGGCGGACGTTCATCAGCGCCACGCCCTCGGGGAGCAGTCCGGAGACGGAATAGACCTTGGTCGTCTCCAGCGCTTCCTCATAGGTAATATCCGGCAGGATCCCGGGCAGCCGGCGGGCGAGCATCGACTTGCCGGAGCCGGGCGGGCCGATCATCAGGACGTTGTGGCCGCCCGCCGCGGCGATCTCCAGCGCGCGTTTGGCGCGGGCCTGCCCCCGCACGTCGGAAAAGTCCGGCAGTCCGTCCGGCAGACGGGAGAAATAAGCGGAGCGGTCGAAAACGGCGGGCGCGATCCGCTCCTCCCCGCGCAGATGGCGCAGGATCGCCGTGATACTTTCCGCGGGGTAAACGGCGATCCCCTCCGCGACGGAGGCCTCCGCGGCGCAGACGGCGGGAACGAAAACCGCCTTCCGCCCCGCCTCTCGCGCGGCGAGGACGAGCGGCAGCACGCCGGGAACGGCGCGCAGCGAGCCGGAAAGAGAAAGCTCCCCGATAAAGGCGTAGTCCGCGAGGGGGACCGACTCCGGGATGATCCCGATGCAGCGGAGGATGGCGACAAGGATCGCCGCGTCATAGCCGGAGCCCTCCTTTTTGCGGCCGGCGGGAGCGAGATTGACCGTGAGCGTCAGCTCCGGGAAGCGGAAGCCGCTGTTCTCGCAGGCGGTGCGCACGCGGTCCTTCGCCTCCTTGACGGCGGCGTCCGGCAGTCCGACGATATCGAACTGCTCCATCTTTTTCTGCGCGGAGCATTCCACGGTCACTTCAAACCCGTCGATCCCGCAAAGTCCGGCGCTGTAAACGGTAGCCAGCATAGTTTTCTCCTTGAACGTCTTTTTTCAGGGGAACAGAATATCGGAAAGGGTGTAAAAGCCCGGCGGCAGAGCGGTGAGCGCCCGGGCGGCGGCAAGCGCCCCCTCGGCGAACACGGCGCGGCCGGAGACCTCGTGCGAAAGGCGCAGGACCTCGCCGCCGGAGGCGAACAGCGCCTCGTGCCGGCCGACGATCCCGCCGGCGCGCAGAGAGTGAACGCCGATCTCGCCTTTTTCCCGCGGGCGGCGGGCAAGGCGCCGGTCGTAGACGTATTCCCCGCCGCCGCGGGCGGCGCGGATCGCCTCCGCGAGAGAGAGGGCGGTGCCGCTCGGCGCGTCGAGCTTGGCGGCGTGGTGCTCCTCCGTTATCTCCGCGTCCCAGTCGACGGCCGCCGCCGTCAGAGAGACGAGGCGGGCGAGCAGCGCCGCGCCGAGGGAGAGATTGCCCGAGCGGAGGACGGGGATCCGGGCGGAGGCGGAACGCACGGCGGCTTCCTCCTCCCCGGTCTGCCCGGTCGTGGCGATCACGGCGGGCAAGCCGCGCAAAACGCAAAAGGCGAGCACTTCGGGCGTGAACGTATGATAGGAAAAGTCGATCACGGCGTCCGGCCGCTCCTCGACCTCCGACAGCGAGGAAAAAACGGGAAAAGGGGCGGGCGCGGGGTAAAGATCCACTCCGCAGAGGATCCGGCACCCCTTCGCTTCCGCCGCCTCCGCGACGGCGCGTCCCATCCGCCCGCTCGCCCCGATCAGCAGGATCCCGCAGCTTTTCTCCGGCATAGACTCCTCAAAAAACGGTTTTTTACAGAATATGCCGGAGTACGGGCGGTTATTTCAAAAAGGAATGCAGAAGCCGGGAAAGGTCCTCCACCGTATCGGCCAGAGCAAAGGCGCCCGCGCCGTTCAGCTCTTCTTCCGAGCCGTAGCCGTAGAGGACGCCGACGGTCGGGATCCCGTGCGCCCGCGCGCCGGTCACGTCGTGGCGCCGGTCGCCGATCATCAGGATCCCCTCGGACAGGGAAAGGCCGAGCTCCTCCTTGAGATAGGCGATGACCTCCGCTTTTTTGGTGCGCGTTTCGTCCATCGCGGCGCCGGCGATCCGGGTAAAATAGCGCGCGATCCCGAAATGCTCGGCGATCCGCACGGCAAACCCCTCCGGCTTGGAGGTGGCGATACAGAGAGCCGCGCCCGCCTCCCGCAGGGAGGCGAGCATCTCCGGGATGCCGGGATAGAGCTTGTTCTCGAAGATCCCGCGCTCGGCAAAATACGCGCGGAAGCCTGCGGTCGCACGCCGGACTTTCTCCTCGTCCATCCCGAACGCGCCGGAAAAGGTCTCGTCCAGCGGCGGCCCGATGAACCGGGTCAGCGCTTCGCGCGGCGGCGGCTCGATCCCGCACGCCTCCAGCCCCCTCTGCAGCGAGGAGGTGATCCCCAGCGCGGGATCGGTCAGCGTCCCGTCCAGGTCAAAGAAAAAGGTGTGAAAGCGCGGCATGGCGTTCTCCGTTCGGCTTTTTTCTTTATTGTAGCAAAAAAGAGAGAAAAAGGCAAGACCTTCCTTTTCTGAAGAAAAGGAAGCGAAAAGCCCTGCTTTTCTGAAGAAAAGCAGGCGAAAAGTCTTTTCAAAAAACGGGAGAGGACACAAGTTCCGGCGGCCGACCCGCCGGCCGGTGCGGCTGAGCGGCAGGAGCAAGCCCCTGCCCTGCAAGGGAGAACGCGCCTCTCCTCCGCGCGCAGGGCGGGAACCGCCGCGGGGGTTAGCCGCGCGGCATAAAACATCTCCCTCCGTCCTGTCAAAAGAGAAAGCCGCCCCATCCGCGGGGCGGCTTCCCTATTTGATTTGCTTGGAATACGGTGACTTTCTTTTTCACCCTTTTTGAAAAGTCTTTTCGCTTCCTTTTCTTCAGAAAAGGAAGTTATTCCGATTTACTATCTCCGTCGGGGTCGCTCGGGGCGGGGCCGTCGCCGTCGAAGGGGTTGAAGCGGGAGGCGTGTTCCTCTCGCTCGGCGCGTTCTTCGCGCTCCTCGCGCTCGGCGCGTTCGCGCTCCTCTTCCTCCACCGCTTTGCGGCGGGCGGCGTTTTCTTCTTCGCTGACGCGGCGTTTTTCGGCGGTCATGGCCTCCAGCTCTTCCACGGAGACCTCCCCGTCCATCGCGGCGGCGAACTGTTTATCGTCCATCGTCTCGTGGGTGACGAGGAATTCGGCGACGAAGTCGAGCTTGTCGCGGTTTTCCGAGAGGATCTCGCGCGCTTTGGCGTACGCCTCCTCGATGATGCGGCGGATCTCCGCGTCGATCTTGGCGGCGGTTTCCTCGGAATAGTTGCGCTCGCTTGCGAAATCGCGGCCGAGGAAGATCTCGTCCTCGCTGCGCTCGCTGCCGAAGGTCATCGGGCCGAGCTCGTCGCTCATGCCGAAGCGCATGACCATCTTGCGGGCGAGCTGGGTGGCGCGCTGAATATCGTTGGAGGCGCCGGCGGAAACGTCGTCAAAGACGATCGCCTCGGCCGCCCGGCCGCCGAGGAGCATGGCGATCTGCTCGGAAAGCGACCGGCGGTACTCGCTGTATTTATCCTCCGCGGGCGGCGTGAGGGTATAGCCGAGCGCCCTGCCGCTGGGGATGATGGAAATCAGCTGGACGGGATCCTGCGTAGGCAGTTTGTGGGCGACGATGGCGTGCCCCGCCTCGTGATAGGCGGTCTTGCGTTTTTCCTCCTCCTTGATCTTCATCGACTTTTTCGGCGTGCCGACGATGATCTTGAGGGACGCTTCCTCGATATCGTTCATCCCGATCAGCGCTTTGCGCTTGCGGGCGGCGAGGAGCGCCGCTTCGTTTAAGAGGTTGGCAAGGTCGGCTCCGGTGAAGCCGACGGTCTGCTGCGCCACGCGGGAGAGATCGACGTTCGCCTCAAAGGGCTTGCCCTTGGCGTGGACCTTGAGGATCGCTTCCCTGCCCTTGATATCCGGGTAGCCGACGGTGATCTGCCGGTCGAAGCGGCCGGGGCGGAGCAGCGCGGGGTCGAGGATATCCGGGCGATTGGTCGCGGCGATGACGATCA
>CAMKAU010000040.1 GCA_946410595.1 uncultured Clostridia bacterium | reverse complement strand
TGCCTGCATCGCCGACTGCGGGGACCCCTACGATATCCACCCGCACGACAAGCGCACCCCCGCGCTCCGGCTTGCGCGGCTGGTCGAGGAACATACCTTCGGTATGGCAAACGGCGCGGACGCGCCCTGCTACGAGAGCCACCGCTTTGAAAACGGGCGCGCCGTGATCACCTTTGCCCGCGCAAAACGCCTCTATGCCTACGGCCCGGTGCGCGGTCTGATGCTCGCGGGCGAAGACGGCGTGTTCCACCCCGCCAAGGCGGAGATCACCGGCGAGAGAGAGATCACCGCAAGCGCGCCGAAGGTCCCGCGGCCGAAATACGTCCGCTTTGCGTTCCTCCGCTGCCCGGAGCCGTGCTACGTCTACTCGGAGACAGGTCTGCCGATCCATCCCTTCCGCACCGACGACCTCGACAACGCCAGCCACGTCGACGACTGACCGGCCCGGCGCGGAAAAACACCGGAAAATCCGAAAAAAACGGAAAAAAGTCTTGCAATCGGAAAAACTTTGTGCTATACTGTATTTCCGTCGGCGGGATCCCGTCGGCAATAGGGGTATAGCTCAGTTGGTAGAGCAGTGGTCTCCAAAACCACGTGTCCTGGGTTCGAGCCCTAGTGCCCCTGCCAGAAAAAACCTCGCACAAGCGAGGTTTTTTCTATCCAAGCCGACGAAGGAGGCTTGGTATGTCATCACGGCGCCGCCCTCAGGGGTCCCGGCGGACCGAGGTCTCTCGAGGTCCGTGGGGAATGGGCGCCGTGTATGTCATCAGCCGCCCGCGGATGTATGTCATCAAGCGCTTGCGCTTGCATCCCCCCGTCGGCTTGATTCCATACAGTCCTCCGGACTGATTCCATCCACTTGCTCCGCAAGTGATTCCATACCGCTCTCCGAGCGGATGCCATACACGCCTTACGGCGTGATTCGGATACGAAAGCCCCCCGTCCTGGCAACGGGCCGGGGAAAGAGGTCGGGAGAAGCGGCTTCCTTCTTTTACTTCAGATCGCCGCCCCACGTCTCCACGCAGAAACCGCGATGGCCGCATTTGACGCAGGTCAGTTTCCGGGTCTTTGTTGTGTGCCGGGCAAAAATCACCTCCCGGAGGGACGGCCGGAACACCTCGTGGCACTGCGGGCAGATGTACGCCGTGTTCCGGTAATAATACCGGGACGCCCAGACGCCGTAGAGGATCGCGACGGCGACCCAGAGAAGAAACGGCCACCACACCCCCTTGAAGATCCAAAGAAGGATCGACGCCCATTGCAGGACGCTGACGGGGAGTCCGAGCAGGATCAGATTGCGGAGCATGGCGCTCCTTTTCTTTTTGTTTTCCATGATGGTCGCTATGTCGCCGATGGTTTCAAGGGAGAAGGATGAAACGCTCCCGAGACTTTCCTTCAGTTCCGTCAGCCGGTCAAGCTGTCTCTGCCGCTCGGCGATCTCCCCGCGCAGGACGGTTTCCTGCTGCTTCGCGAGAAGAGCGACGACGCTTCCGGGATCCTCTTCCTTCAAAAGCCGCCCGATCGTGTCGAGAGAGAGCCCGGTATCCCGCAAAAAGCAGATGGTCTTCATTTTTTTCAGATCGTCTTCCGAATAAAGTCGGCGTCCGCCCTCGGAGAGGGCGCTGGGGACAAGCAGGCCCCGGCCGTCGTAGTACTGGACCGTCCGGACCGTCACGCCGCAGAGCTTTGCCAGTTCTCCCGTGGTATATTGCGACACAGTCTGCCACCTCCTTTCGACGCTATCATAGCATATCACGCAGCGTCATGAGCAACCCCTGACGTAAGGGGATTTTTTGAAAAAACATAACTTTTTTCGTTTTTTCTTCAAAAAGACGGTCCGCCGCCCCCGCCTGGAGCCGCGGACCGTCCTTTTTCCGGGATCACTCGAACTCGATCTCGAAGAGGCGGCAGCCGTAAAAGCGCGTCTTCTCCCCGGTGGGATACCAGTTGGAGACCACGATCGGCACGATCCTGCCGCCCTCGCGGTTCATCTTTTCGTGCGTAAAGCCGCCGTAGAGGAAGTTATAGGGGATGCCTCCCTCTTTGGCCGAGGCGCCCTCTGCCGCTTTTTTCGGCAAGAACTGCAGAAGCTCCGGGTGCTCGCGCGGCAAAAAGAGCTCCGGCTCCGTATAGGGCCCGTACGGCGTATCCGAAACGGCGTAGCGGATCCCCGTCCGCTGGACGTAATAGGTGAGCAGCCATTTGCCGAGATAGGCGTTGTACTGGACGGACATATTGCTTGTCGGTCCGGGGATGATCTCGCCCTTCTCCGGCTCCGCGATCAGCGCGTCAAGCCCTTCGCGGTACGGTTTCCAGACGGGCTTGCCGTCCTCAAAAGCGGTAAGATACTCCCACGCGGAAAAGGTCTCGAAGTTCTCTTTTTTCACCCGGCCGACCTTGATACCGTAGACCCGGCCGCCGACGCGCCCGTACAGATAGATATAGCCGTCCCTGCCGTCCACGGCGTAATCCTGACCGAAGCCGGGGGCGATATGCGCCGCGGCGTCGAAGACGATCTCCGAGGGGCGGTTGTCCATCGTCTCCGCGGCGATCTGCGCCGCCGTTTCCAGCATCTCGCCCTCGGTGGGCTCGAGCCAGGTCAGGTCGTAGACCTTTTCAAAGGTCTTGCCGCCGTCCGAGGAGCGGAGCGTGCCGCCGTAGTTGAGAAACCACCGGCCGGATCCCGGTACGCCCCAGTTGTTGATCGATTCGTAAAAGACGTAGAGCTTGCCGTCGATCTCCAGGCCGCCCTGGCTGATCTTGGTCCGCTCTTCTTTTTCCGCGTCGGAGGTATAGTGCGCGGGAACGAGCTGGCGGGCCTTGCCGGTCCCGTCGTCGAGAAATCCGTCCCACCGGACGCCCTCGGTGAAGTCGAGCTTTTCGGTATAACCGGCGACCGTCCCTCTCCAGTTCCTCGGTTTGGTCTTATCCACCTCGCCGATCCCGAAGGTGTCGCCGAAGAGAAAATACATCCGCTTCTGCGTGGGGCTGTAAACCGGGATGCCGAGGTCGGTCCCGTACACGTCCCAGCGGCCGGTATGCTCCTCCCCCGTCAGGGTCGCCGCGTACCGGATCGATTTGATTTTCGGATTTTCGCTCATACCTGTTTTCTCCTGTATTGGTTTGATAACACCTGTCTTTTGCCGGGGTCGATCACGCTTTTTTCTGCCGGAGCATAAAGTCGACGGCGTTCATCACGCCGAGCTTGCCGTATTCGTAGGAGAGTCCGCCCTGCATAAAGGCGGTATAGGGCGGCTTGACCGGCCCGTCGCAGGAAAGCTCGATGGTGGAGCCGGAGGTAAAGCTCCCGCCCGCCATCACCTCTTTGTCCTCGTAGCCGGGCATCTCGCACGGCTCGGGAACGGCGTACGCCTCGATCGGGCTGCCGCGCTGCAGCCCCCGGCAGAAGGCGACAAGGTTTTCCGCCGTGAGCAGATCGACCGTCTGCACGATATCGGTCCGCTCCTCGTCGTAGCGGGGAGAGAGCCCCGTAAAGCCCGCCAGCTCCAGAAGCCGGGAGGCGAAGATCATGGAACGAACCGCCGAGCGCGTGACCGACGGCGCGAGGAAAAGTCCCTTATAAAGCGAGGTGAGCTGGTTTAAGTTGGCGCCGAGATCCCGGCCGACGCAGGGGCAGGTCAGCCGCTCGGCGACGTCCCCGATCAGGTCGCGCCGCCCGGCGCAGTAGCCGCCGGTAACGGCGATGCCGCCGCCCGGGTTTTTCATCATCGAGCCGACGATCAGATCGGCGCCGAGGTGGGTGGGCTCGGCGTTCTCGACGAACTCCCCGTAGCAGTTATCGACGAAAACGATCGCCTCCGGGTCCGCCTCGCGGACCGTGCGGATCGCCCGGCCGATCTTCTCCAGCGTCAGACTTTTGCGGCGGGCGTAGCCGCGGCTGCGCTGGATATGGACGCAGCGGACCTTTTTTCCCTCCGTGAGCCGCCGGCGGATCGCTTCGTGGTCGAAATCGTCGCCGGCAAGGTCGATCTTTTCATAGCGGATCCCGTTTGCGATCAGGGAATTGCGGCTGCCGCCGGTGATGCCGATCACCCCCTGCAGGGTGTCGTACGGATCGCCGGAAACGGCGAGCAGGATATCCCCGTATTTGAGGATCCCGCCGAGCGCGACCGCCAGCGCGTGCGTGCCGGACATGATCTGCACCCGCACCAGCGCGTCCTCCGCGCCGAAGATCCGCGCGTAGATCCGCTCCAGCTTCTCCCGCCCGGGGTCGGAATACCCGTAGCCGGTCACCTCCAAAAAATCCGCGGTGCTGACCCGGTTTTCCTGAAAGGCGCGGAGGATCTCCGCCGATCGCCGGAGGCAGATCCCGTCCGTTTCGGCAAACCGCGCGGCGCAGTCGCGCTCCGCCTGTCCGGCGAGGCGAACGACCTCGTCGCTGAAATCGTATCCGTAATACATAAAGACTCCTTTTTCCGGCGCCCTGCCGGACCCGTTGAGAGAATTGTACCACAACCCGCGAAAAAAAGAAAGGGAAAGATTGACAAAAGGATAAAAAAAGACTACAATATCCCGCGGGAGGCGAGAAGATGCAAAGCGAAAACACAAACTCGGGCGGGGTCCTGTGCGACAGCTGCCTCTTTAACGATTACGACGAGCTGACCGGCTCCTACGAGTGCGAGATGCGCCTGGACGAGGACGAGTACGCCCGCTACCTCGCCGCGCACGGAACGCGCTGCCCCTACTACCGCTTTTACGACGAATACAAGTCGGTGCAGAAACAAAACTGAAACGGATCGAAAGAAACCTTTCGATCCGTTTTTTCGCGCGAGCCGTCCGTCGCCCTTTACCGGTTCATCTCGCTCTGGCCGTCCGGCCGGGCGTGCTGGTCGATGATGCGGCGTACGTCGTTGCGGTCAAAGGCGGGGAGATCGCCCATAATAGTCGTTTTGAGCGCCGCGCAGGCGTTGCCGCGCTCCACCGCCTCCCCGAAGGAGAGCCCCTCGCAGAGGGCGGAAAGCACGCCGCCGACGTAGCTGTCCCCGCTGCCGACGCGGTCCACCACCTCGATATCGCGGTAGGGCTCGCCGCGGTAAAAGCGGTCCTCCTCGGCGGAATAGATCACCGAGCCGAAGTCGTGCTGGCTCGGGCTTTTTGCCGTGCGCTGCGTGGTGGCGACCATCCGGATACCGTACTCCTCGCAGTAGCTCTTCTGGATCTCCTCCAGCGTCCCCGTTTTGCCGAACATCCGGCGGGAGGACTCCTCCGAGACGAAAAAGAGATCGACGTACGGCAAAATCTCCCGGATCGTATCCCGCGCCTCCTCCTCGCCCCATTGATTCGCGCGGTAGTTAACGTCGAAGCTGATCAGCGCCCCCTGCTCCCGGAAGCGGCGCATCGCCTCCCCGACGAGCCGGCGGCACTCCGGCGAGAGGGCGAGGGTGATGCCGCTGGTATGGAAGACGCGCGCGGCGGAAAACGCCCGCGCGGGAATATCCGAAAGCGTCATCCCGCACACGGCGGAAGCCGCGCGGTCGTAGATCACGGTGCTTTTGCGGGGAGCGGCGCCCGCCTCGTAATAATACACGCCGAGGCGCGCGCCTCTGCCGGGATCCCGGACGATGAACTCGTCCGTCACCCCGCAGCTGCGGACCTGCCCGATCACAAAGGTCCCGAGCTCGCTGTCCGGCAGCTTGGTCACAAGCCCGCACCGGCCCCCGAGGACTGAGACGCAGGAGAGAACGTTGAACTCCGCGCCGCCGATGCGTTTTTCAAAGAGACTGCCCTGATTGATCCGCTCCCGGTCGGTCGGCGAGAGGCGGAGCATCACCTCCCCGAGCCCGAGCACGTCGTACGGCGCCGTTTTGCGCGTCAGATTGAAAAAATCCAGTAATTTCATAACCGATCCTTGCGTTTTTTTCTTCTTCAGCATACCACAACGCATCCCGTTTTTCAAGTCCCGGCGCGGGAGAAACGCCGGATTTTGCGGAAAACCTCTTTTCTTTTTTTGTTTGGTGTGGTACAATACGGGCATGAAAGAAAAAACGAACGACACACCGGAAAATCTCCTGCGGCAGGCGATCCCGCCGCTGCTCTCCTGGTTTTCCGCCCACCGGGCCGACCTGCCGTGGCGGCGCGAGCCGACCCCCTACCACGTCTGGCTCTCGGAGATCATGCTCCAGCAGACGCGGATCCGCGCCGCGCTCCCCTACTACGAGCGGTTCCTCTCCGAGCTGCCGACCGTCGCGGACCTTGCCGCCGTGCCGGAGGAGCGGCTTTTGAAGCTCTGGGAGGGGCTTGGGTATTACAGCCGCGCCCGCAACCTGAAAAAAACGGCGATCCTGCTCTGCGAGCGCTGCGGCGGCGAGCTGCCGCGCTCCGCCAAAGAGCTGGCTTCCCTGCCCGGCGTCGGCGCTTATACCGCCGGGGCGATCGCCTCGATCGCTTACGGCGAGCCGGAGCCCGCGGTGGACGGCAACGTCCTGCGGGTCCTCTCCCGGCTGACCCTGTCGGAAGCGGACGTCCTCTCCCCCGCAACGCGTACGGCGATGACAAACCTCCTGCGCAAAGTCTATCCCTCCGGCCGGGAGGCGGGCGCGCTGACCGAGGCGCTGATGGAACTCGGCGAAACGGTCTGCCTGCCGAACGGCGCCCCCCTCTGCGAGTCCTGCCCCCTCGTCTCCCTCTGCCTTGCCCGCCGGGCGGGCCGGGCGGAAGAGCTGCCCGTCCGCTCGCAAAAAAAAGAACGGC
This sequence comes from uncultured Clostridia bacterium, assembly GCA_946410595.1. Taxonomy (GTDB): domain Bacteria; phylum Bacillota; class Clostridia; order Oscillospirales; family CAG-272; genus RUG12395. The sequence continues at coordinate 10,934 of CAMKAU010000040.1, read as the reverse complement.
GCGTGGAAAAACGCACCGTCCTCCTCCTCTCCGACGGCGGGGGAAGACTTGCCGTCTGCCGCCGTCCCTCCCGCGGGCTGCTCGGCGGGATGTGGGAGTTCCCGAACTTCCCCGGAGCGGCGACAAGGGAAAACGCCGAAGCGTTCCTCGAAGAGCGGGGCGGCGCCGCGTCACACCTTTCCGTTTTCGTGAAAAAAACGCATATCTTTACCCATATCGAATGGCGGATGACCGCCCTTACGGGAAAGATCGACGTTCTCCCCCCCTCTTTCGTCCTCGCCGACCGGGAGGAGCTGATCCGCGACTACGCCCTTCCCACCGCCTTCCGGCAGTTTCTATAAAAAATCTCCGCCGGCGTTTTGATAACGCCGGCGGATTTTTTTGTTTTTCAGCGCGTAAAGCGGCGAAAGAAAACGGCGGAAAGCGCGCTGCAAAGGCAGCTTGCCGCGAGAGCGAGCGCGACGGCCGGGTCCGCGAGGATCCCGCGCAGTCCGAGCGAAACGAAGATCCCGCAAAAGCCGACGGCTCCGAGCAGCGAGATCAGGGTCAGGCGGAGGTTGGAGCGCGGATCGTGCGACCGCTCGATCGGGGTGTCCGGGCGTTTTTTCATCTCAACCCCCCTCCCGCCTTCCAGAGAAGGAAGACAAGCGTTCCCGTCTGCAAAAAGAGCGCAAAACCGACCGTGACGGTGAAAAACCGCTTGTTCGTCTTATGGCGGAACGCGCGCCGTCCCAGGAACGCGCCCGCCGCTCCGCCGGACACGGTGAAAAAGAGCAGCGTTTTTTCGCGGACGCGGAGCGCCCCGTCCCTACCCGCCAGCTTTTTGTCCCGCCAAAACAGGCAGAAGGCGGCAAGCGAGGAAAGGACGAGGACGCCGAGATAAACAAGAAACAGGATCCTGTCGTACGTCACGCGGAAATCCCCACAGGGACGCTCACTTCGACGAGGTCTGGAAGGAGCCGGCAAGCCCGGAGAGCGGCATCGTCTGCAAAACGATCTTGCCGGGGCCGGTGATCACGGTATTGAAGATCCCCTCGCCGCCGAAGAGCATATTCTTCGCGCCCGGGACGGTCGTAACGGTCATCGAGCAGGTCGCGTCCATCATCGCGAGGTAGCCGGTGTCCACGATCATCTGCTGACCGGGGGCCAGCTCGTACTCCACGGCGCAGCCGTCGATCTCCGCAAAGGCAATCCCGCGGCCGGAGAGACGCTGCATGATGAACCCCTCGCCGCCGAAGAAACCGGCGCCGAGCTTTTTCTGGAAGTGGACGGAGAGCTCCACGCCCGGCTCGCAGGCAAGGAACGCCCGTTTCTGCAGGATCACGGGACGGTCGGGGGTGATCTCCAGAGCGCGGATCTCGCCGGGGAAGCTGGAAGCGAAGGCGATCATGCCGTTGCCGCGCGCCGTATAGCGGTTCTGGAACAGGGCCTCGCCGGCAAACATCCGGCCGAGCGCCTTGCCGATCCCGCCGTTGCTGGTCGTTTCCATCTGCATATTCGGGCTCATCCAGCTCATGCTGCCGCGTTCGGTGATCATCTGTTCGCCGTCCGCCAGATTACAGATCACCACGGGTAAGGGAGTGCCTTTGATTTCGTACTGCATACTGTTTCTCCTGTTTTTTTGTTTTTTTTGCCGGGCCTTCCCGGTTCTTTTTTATTCTATCACAACAAACCGGCGTTGTCTATCTTTTTTTGAAAAAGAAACCCCGCTCAGAGCGAGGTTCCTTTCCTTTTATTCGGCGGGGATAGTCACGTAGTCGCCGTACAGATCTTTCAGATAATCGGCGGCTTCCTGCCGGCTCGAAAAGCCGTATTCCCGATACTGCTCGAGGAACGCCCGGACCTCCGCCTCGCCCGGCGCCGTGACCATCAGGTAGGCGTCCTCAAACGCAAGCGCCAGATCCTCGAAGGTCGCGCCCTTTGCCACGGTATCGTCCCAAAGATCCTGCAGGGCCTTCTGCTTCGCGCCGTAGTTCTGGATCAGATCGGCGGCGCGGTACTGCGCAAAGTTGTAATAGAGATAACTCGTCGCGTCGGGGAAGCCGTCCTTGGCGTAGCCCTCCGTCAGCGCGGCCGTCAGCGCATCGTCGTCCATATCGGTATACTGCGTCAGGATATAGAAGGCGTAATCCGCGAAACTCTCAAAGTCCTCAACGTCTTCCGGCTCCTCGGAGTCCTCCCCGAAATACTCGGAAAACTGCGCGAGCAGAGGCGTCAGATCCTCCTCCGTCAGCCCCAGCAGATCCTTGTAGGCGGGGGCGGCGGGGATCTCGGCGTCAAAGCGGAGCTTGACGGAAAGCGAGATCGCGGGGATCCCGTGTTCCTCGTTTTCTTCTATGTTGGCGGTCCACGTGAGACCGTCGCCTTCCTTTTTGAAGACGCCGGTTATTGTTAGGGTCTTTTCCTTCTCTTCCCCGTCCGTTTTGTCGGTCAGCGTCAGGGTATAGGCGCCGTCCTCCGCGTATTCCAGCCGGAAGGAAAGTTCCTCTTTTTCTTCTTCGCCGTTTTTGCGGATCGTGACCGTTCCGTCGGTCGTCAGTTTTTTGTCCGCGTAAGAGGAGACCGCCTGCAGACGGATCTCTCCGCCTTCCGCCGTGATCCGCAGATCCAGCGCCGGCAGCGGAAGGGTCGTGGGATCGGCGCCGAGGAAAAGGTCGGTCGAGAACGTTATCTCTTCCCCGTCGCCGGTCATTTTCACCTCGCTCACATCGCGGAGCAGCGCGCCCGTCTTGGCGGAGAGATACGCCTTGCCGGACACGGAAATGCTCAGCCCATCAAAGAGGTCGTCCGCAAAGGAGATTCCGCTCTCCTCTTCCGCCTCCTCCGACGGGAAGACCGCCTTCAATTCGTTGAAGAGATCTTCGAAGATCTTCATAAAGTCGCGGTAATAGTTCTCCCGGACGGCATAGGCGACGACGACGGTCTTGATCTCCTTCCCGTCAAACGTGACCGTTCCCTCGGTCACCCCGGTCACCTCGTACATATCCGCGGAAAACGCCCGCACTTTTTCAACAAACTCTCCGAGCTTTTCGTACGCTTCCTTCAGCTTGTCCTTGAGCTCTTTGAGCCCGGCCTCGTCAAAGGAGCCGAGTTGCGCTTCCAGCTCCTCCTCCGTCATGCCGGTAAGCGCGAGGAAGGAGCGGAAGGTCCCGGTGTTTTTGAGATCTTCAAGGCCGGCCAGATCGAGGCCGACGGTCTCGGTGCCGAAGAAATCCCCGAGAAGCCCGCTTTTCAGGACGAGCTTGCCGCCGTCAAAGAAGAGACTGCCCTCGATCTTCTCCGGGGCTCCCTCCGCAACGGCATCCGCGGGCATCTTCACGTTCAGATCGAGCGAGCCCTTCCCCGCGGCGGAATCCGCGGCAAAGGAGAGCAGGGCGGAAAAACCCTTCGCGCTGACAGACCACTCGCCTCCGATCCCGTCGCCGGCCGGCTGATCCGAGAGGAAGGCAAGCGGGGTATTCTGCAGAGAGAGGCGGCCGCCCTCCTCCAGATAGGCGACCGGGTCGGCTTCCACCTTTTTCACCGTCAGTTTTTCCCCGCAGCCGGAGAGCAGGAAAAGCGCCGCGAGCGCCAGCGCGAGCAATGCGATCAGTCCTGTTCTTTTCATGTTGTTTCCTTTCTTGCGTTCTTAAAACGTCTTTTTCCGCTTCGATTATACAATACCGCAAAAAGGTTTGTCAAGAAAAACGAGAGAAACGAAAAAGCACCCCGGAGGGTGCTTTTTGCAAGCGGCGCAAAGCGGCTAAACGACGGGCCTTACGGCGTACACCTTCCCGTCTGCGCTGTATCTTCCGTCGAAAATATAGGTTGTTTCATATTCGCCGAGCCTGTCAAGCAGCCGGTCCCGCCCGATCGGGAGCGCCTGACCGGAGGCGGAATCGACGATATAATACGCGTCGTCCAGTTTGGTTTGCCGGGACGTTTCTCCGTGATAGCGCCAGGTGACCCGCACGATCCCGAGCACGCCCTCGGCGGTCCTCGCGTACCAGCCGAAAACGCCGTGAGACGCCAGTTTCAGTTCGTCCGCGTTTTCGATATGCGGCGGCCGGATCTCTCCGCGCTCAAAGGAAAGCGCGACGGCGGCGATCGCGGACGGGAGATCCGGCAAATTTGCCAAATCATCGTCCGTAAAATGCGCTTTTGTTTCCGTAAACGTATCGTTTTCTCCGCCCGTGTATTCCCGGCTCCAGACGCGGACCGCCTCGTTTGTCGCAAAACCGCCGATATACCGGACGGCACGGAACTGAACCTCGGGAGAATACCGATGGAGCATGGAGAAAAATCCGGGGACGAAAATTCCGTTTTCAAAGGAACGGATCCGGGACAGGACGTCCGCCGCTTCGCCCGTGACGTTTGCGAGCAGATGGACGTAGATCTCTTTGCTGTCGTTTTTCCCTGCTTCGCGCTCCGCCTGACCGAGCGAGGCGGGGACGTCGCCGTAATCCTCCGGCCTTATCTTCCAGCTCTTCCAGAGACGTTCGTCAAAACGGCCGTCGGCGTCGAACGCGATCATGTTCTGCCCCATAGTAAAGAGAACCTGCGTCAGCTGCTCGGCTTTGCCCTGCGTTTTGTTATACAGGACGGAATAATCATATCCGCACTGCGCCATATCCCGGATCACAAATCTGTCGTAGAGGGACAAGTCCGTCATATAGGCGGCGGGGATCAGATAGTAAAACTCGTCCGTCATGTTCCGCCCCTTCAAAAGGCGGACGGTCTCCATCCGCAAAAGCCGGTACTCTTTCTGGCTCCAGTCGTCGAAAAACGTATAGGTGTCCGGGCGCGTTTCCGCCAGCTTCGCCGTAACGGAGATCGCGTTCGTATTGAATTCAGCCGCCGCCCCCGTCGCTTCCACGCTGCTTTCCTCTCCGAAATAGACCGGCGCGTCGAACGGGACCTGGCGCTCCGTGATCGGCAGCGCGGGATTGCCGACCGGCGGCGTGCCGTTCGTTTTGCGAAAGAGCGGATAAACGGTGACCGCGCAAACAGCGAGGGTCACGCACGCCGCCGCGAGCGCGATCCGGCGGAGAGAGCGCGTTTTTTGTTTTTTTCCGTCCGCGGCGCCGGCGCGGCGGTCGATCAGCTCTTCGTCCGCTTTGGTGAGTGCATTGAACAGGTCGATCCCTTTCATCGCACGTTCTCCTCTATGTACCGTTTCAGCTTTTTTCTTGTTTTGGAGAGCACGCTGCGGACGTGGTTTTCTCCCATCCGATGCGCCGCCGCGATCTCGGCGGTCGTTTTCAGATCATAATACCGCATCAGAAACACCCCCGCGGTCTGCCTGTTCAGGCTCCGCAGAAACGCGTTCAGCGCCGCGACGAGCTTGCCTTCGGGGATCCGCGCCGATTCATCGGCGCACTCGGAAAGCTCCCGGAAGACGAGGTCGTTTTTGTCGAGGATCCGGTCGGCCGGAACGCCGAACACCGCCGCGATGCGTTCGACTGTCGGATAATCGGGCGTTCTCATCCCGTTTTCCCATTTGGAAACGAGCTCCCGCGAAATGCTCAGCCGCTCGGCGAGCGTTTGCTGCGACAGACCGGCCGCCGCTCTCAGTCCGGCAATCGTTTTTCCGACGTTCACAGGCAAACGTTCCTTTCTGTTATACTTTCGCTTCTATTATAGCAAACGGCGCCGGTTTGTAAAGGGACAAATCGCACCCGGCGCCGGCGGCGCGAAAAAAGCACCCCGCGGGGTGCTTTTCGTTTTACTTTTCGGGCGGAGGGGCTGGCGCCGTCATTCCGGCAAGCCGGGGTTTTCCGGCCTCGTTTCGGAAGGTTTCTCTATGATACGATACGCGATACTCTGCCCGTGTCTGCGTTTGACCGAAAGGGAAAACAGCAGACCGAAGAGAAACAGTCCTGCCAAAAACAGAAATCCCATCCCGCCGTCGTCCGCCAGCGTACGGTTGACAAGGAGAAACGCGGATCTTGCGCTGTCGGCCGTTTTGAGCCCGTTCAGGATCATAGCCAGATACAGAAAGAGCGGGATCTCCGCCGCCGCGAACGGATCGATATAAAACCGGAGCGGACTGAAGCGCATCATGACGGCGTCGATGACCGGCGTTGCGAAAAAACGAACGCATAGGCGGCAAAAACGGGGCCGGTCCGACGCCGACGGCGGCGCCTTCATTCCAGAACGGGGTTTTCGTTATAGCTCGCACAGAGAAGATTCATCGCCTTGCAGAGCTTATGGAAATATACGAACGGCCCGACGAGGATCAAAGAGCCGAAGAGGAACCACCCCCAGAAATCACCGGTTCCGAAGTCGTACTCGATCTTCCGCTTTTCAAGCGCCTCTTCCACGCGCCCCGCGATCTGATAATGCCAGACATAGATCACGATACCGAACGTGAAGAAAGCAAGCAGATAGATCCAAAGATAGTTCACCGTTCTGGAGCGGTCGCTTTTGGGCGCGATCTTATCAAGATCAAAAGAAAACGGGATGAAGAACAGAATGCTGTAAATACCGAACGTCAAGACGCTCAGGATCATATACTTCCACATGCTCCTGTCCGTCCGGAGCTTCTCCGGTTTCCGCTCTCTTTCTTCCTCGTCGTAGGGATACCTGTACGCCATTTTCTTTTCCTTTCTTTTCTCTTTTTGTTTGCTTAAACGTTTCTTCGACGGAACGCCGCCCCGGCGCAGAAGATCTGTCAAGGAAAACGCCCTCTCGCGGCACCGTGAAACGCGCCGTCGGCCCGTCCGGCGCGGGCGCTGTCAAAAGAGATCCCCGAGATCCCAGCTTTCCGCGCGGTAAAAGACCGGCATGATCTTCTTTTTGACAGCGACGAGCAGAAATTCCTCGCCGATCTCATACTCCTTCGGCGCATATCGGAAATCTACCGTCAGCATACCCGAACGTACAAATTCGACTCTGCGTCTGTGTCGGGCAAAAAGACGCGGAAAGAAGGCCCGCGCGACCGTTTCGCAAACACCGACGTCCCGCAACTCTTCCTTTCTGATCTGAAAGTCCAGGCGCTTTATTCTGACCGACAGAGCCAAAAGGTATATCGCCCTCCCGCAGAAGCCGATCACGGTTCCCGCGATCAAAGCGTAAGCGACCCAATTCACCGCCGTCGGAACGCCGCGTACGGGAGCCGCTAACGCCCAAACGCCAAGCAGCGCGCAAAGCGCCGCCCCGATCAAGCAGGGCCAAAGCTCGCTGCCGACGGCGCGGCTAAGGTCTTTTCTTATTTTTTCCCGCGTCAGACGGGGTTTTTCGTTAGCCGGACCGCTGAAAACCTCTTTTTTTTCAGACATAGACGTCGGTCCTTTCTCTTCCCTTTTTCCCCGGCAGCATCCCTTCCGCTTTCATCCGTTTTCACGGGCGCGGCTTTTTTCGGTTTTTTCGCTTTGATTATACAATACCGCAAAAAGGTTTGTCAAGAAAAACGGGAGAAACGAAAAAGCACCCCGGAGGGTGCTTTCCGTTTTACTATTCGGGCGGAGGGGCTGGCGCCGTCATTCCGGCAAGCCGGGGTTTTCCGGCCTCGTTTCGGAAGGTTTCTCTATGATACGATACGCGATACTCTGCCCGTGTCTGCGTTTGACCGAAAGGGAAAACAGCAGACCGAAGAGAAACAGTCCTGCCAAAAACAGAAATCCCATCCCGCCGTCGTCCGCCAGCGTACGGTTGACAAGGAGAAACGCGGATCTTGCGCTGTCGGCCGTTTTGAGCCCGTTCAGGATCATAGCCAGATACAGAAAGAGCGGGATCTCCGCCGCCGCGAACGGATCGATATAAAACCGGAGCGGACTGAAGCGCATCATGACGGCGTCGATAACCGGCGCTGCGAAAAAAACGAACGCATAGGCGGCAAAAACGACGGCGCCGAGGTCGTCCCGGGCTTTTGTAACGCCGAGCAGGGCCGCAAGCAAACACAGCGCCCCGAAGAACACCGCCGGCACAAGAAAGTAATACAGCGTGCTGTAAACGATCCGCCGTTTTTTCAAATCGACACCTCCTTCCATATCGGTCTGTCGGTTTTTCCCCGCATCTCTCAACGGAGAGAGGTGCAAGCCGCCTGTTGCGCCGCGCTTTTTCTCTTTTTGACGCACAGGTAATACACGCCGTAAAACGCGGCGATATAGACGATAAACAGCAAATAGACCGAAAGCGGGTAGAGGACCGGGCTGCCGTCCAGCAGATTGTAAAGAATATCGTAGGGCGTGCCGTCGCCGCGCATCAAAAACATATAGTTGTAGGGGAGCAGTACGTCAGCGATATAAGCCGCAACGCAGAACCCGGTGAGGATCGCGAAGGTGATCGGCATATTCTTTTTCTTCAGCCCCGCCGCGCGCGAGATCATCACGTAAAGCGCCGAAAAGCCGGCGATACAGTGCGTCAGCCCCGAGGCGACGTTGTCGATCGACAGCACCGGATAAGAGCCGTAGTTGTTGCCGGCGCCGTAGGTGCCGAGCACCGCCCCAAGCAGCCCGAAGACCGCCACGAAATCGAGCGCCGCTTCCTGCACTCTGCCTTTTGCAAACGCCGCAAGCGGAATGGTGATCAGCTGGATGCTGCAGAGAAAGAGCGGCAGGATGTAAAGCCAGGACAGCGCGTCGTGGTTGCGGAAGCAGATGACGACGATCTTGAAAAGCTCGATCCCGTCCATCCCGATCGCCGCGACCGCCAGGGGCTTGAGCTTTTCCCTGAAACCGCGGCCGCGGTACCGGACGCCCAAGAGCACCGCCGACGCGATCATCACGACCATCAGAGACGAGACGAAAATCAGGTGCTCGGGGGAGAGATACCCCTCGGGCGTGCGGCTGTACCCGCCGAAACCGAAAAACTCCTTCAAAAGTCAGCTCCTCCGTTTTCCCGCATCTTGTGTTTTATCGGGTTGTTATATATCATATCACAAAGATCCGAAGAAATCAATCCGGGCAAACGGAAAGTTTGCGGCGGGGAGAGAGCTGAACAAAAAAGCGCCCCGTTGGGGGGCTTCTTCACCTGGAATAGCTCCGCTGATACGCTCGCCTCGCTCGGTCTGCAAGCCCCCCGCGCTTCGGCGTACTGCGCGGCGAACGGCGCGCTTGCGCGGACCGGATGCCGGGCCGCACGGCGGCACGGCGCCCGGTCCGCGGGGGAGCGGCTTCAAACGAAAAAGCACCCCGAGGGGTGCTTTTTCGTTTGAGGGAATACTTCAAATCGAATCGTTGGTTGAAAAAACGCCGCATTTTGGGGTTGGTGCTGTACGAAATGGATCGGATCAATAGCACTGAAAACTATTCCGCCTCTATGTAATAGTATTTGCTGAACCAATGCTTTTTCGGGGGCCAATACGGGCATTCGTTTTTTGGACCGCTGTACATAACCGCTCCACCTCCGAAAAACGAACGAAGTACCGAAATATTACCGGATTTTCCTATCCTACAGACTTCACAAAAGATATCTTCAAGTACGGGGTGCCAGTACGTAATCTCTTTTTCTGTTATCACATTTCCCGGTTTATATGCACCTATATAACAGTCACGCTTTCCTACCGATAAATCGAAAAGTATATTATCAAGCTTCCATTTGATTGTTTCGCTGTCCTGAGATAATTCAAAGGTACCGCACAAATTCGGCTCCTGAGCCATAAGTTGATAGAGTTCCATTGTGTTTTGAGGAATAACCATCCTTATCCTTAGGTCATCTTCGTTAAACGCTTGCTCATAGCATCCTATCAAGAATAGCGAATCAGGCAAGGAACTGATTTCGGGTTTTGACTCATTGAACATCTCTTTTTCGACAAGTACTTTTACAGGATAGCCATAATTTGTATCCAATTTGGAGACAAGCGACGCGAAATGATCAGACAGAAACTCTTCCTCGTCGGAATACCATCCGACCATCCACGCGCTTTTCTCTTCGCTGTAATAAAATTCATAAAAATCAGAGAACAAAAACAGCGTCCCCTCATAAATAAAGAACTCCAGTCCGTTCGACTCCTGCTTGTGATACTCGATGGGCAATCCGCGCTTGACAGCAGAATCGTAGAAACGGTATTCATACGAATTTGTGACAGATGAACTAAACTTGCGCTTTATGTCGGCATAATATCGTGAGCGTTTGTATTTTTTTTTCGATTTCGGAAGATCAAACAAAGAATAGATCCCTACAATAATCAATCCAATTATAATCAGAGGAGAAAAAACGACAATAAGAAGGTTCATTCCTGCTTTCTTAAACCACTTTTCCTTATTCATTCTCGAGCCTCCTTTCAGACGTTATTGTACTACCAAATTGTGAAGAAGTCAAACCGGGCGAAAGTAAAGTATGCGGCGAAGACGAAATCAGCCGTTATTGATCTTCTTCTCTATCGTCACACACGACGACGTGAGCATTCTTTGAATTCTTCCGCAAAGATTTCGCAGCGTTTTGAAAGTCTGCTCGTCGATCACGTTTGCGTTCAAAAGCACCCCGTTGGGGCTTCTTCACCCGGAATAGCTCCGCTGATACGCTCGCCTCGCTCGGTCTGCAAGCCCCCCGCGCTTCGGCGGCGTATTCGGACCGGATGCCGTGCCGCTGTGCGGCTCGGCGCCCGCTCCGCCGGGGGAGTGGCTCCAAACGGAAAAGCACCCCGTTGGGGTGCTTTTCCGTTTGGAGGCGCCACCCGGAATCGGACCGGGGATGAAGGTTTTGCAGACCTCTGCCTTACCGCTTGGCTATGGCGCCGTATGGGATTTTCCTCGGGATAGAAATTCACGGACACGGTTTGCGGCCGTGTCCGTGAAACTGGAGCGGATTACGGGGCTCGAACCCGCCACCTCCACCTTGGCAAGGTGGCGCTCTACCAAATGAGCTATTCCCGCAAATGGTGCCTCAGAGTGGAATCGAACCACTGACACGGGGATTTTCAGTCCCCTGCTCTACCATCTGAGCTACCGAGGCATACTGGCGACCCGGAGGGGGCTCGAACCCCTGACCTCCAGCGTGACAGGCTGGCGTAC
>CAMKAU010000039.1 GCA_946410595.1 uncultured Clostridia bacterium | reverse complement strand
TCCGCCGGGTTTGAGGACGGATCTGATTTCACCGCGAGCGAAGCAAGCGATTTCATGTTTTTTGATAAGAAAAATCGGGATTTGTGCAGGAGAAACAGATACAATGTTTGATCTTGAGGATTATTTGCAAAAGCTGATCGCCGAGTGCAACTACGCTTTCGGCGGCCGGTTGCTGTATGTTGGGCTTCAAGGCAGCTATATGCGCGGGGAAGCGACCGATAAAAGCGATATAGATGTCATGATCATCCTTGAAGATTTTTCCGTTAAGGATATGGACGTCTACCGGGAGATTTTGAAAAAGATCGGGAATTATGAAAAGTCCTGCGGATTCATTTGCGGCAGGGATGAAATAACGCGGTGGAGTCCTCTTGAGGTTTACCAGCTACTGCACACGACCAAAGATTTGTTCGGCGAATTGAAAGACTTTCTTCCGTCCGCAACGCGGAAAGACGAGATCAACTATGTCAGACTGAGTTTGGGGAATCTGTATCATGAACTCTGCCATCGCTATATTCACGCGGGCAGGGAGAAGAACATGGCGGCGTTTCGCGGTACTTGCAAACGTGCGTTTTTCCTGATTCAAAACCTGCATTATCTGGAGAGCGGATCGTTTTTGGTGACAAAGCGTGATCTCAAAGAGAAGGTATCCGAAGAAGATCGCGCCGTGCTTGAAACGGCGGAATTACCGGACGGTTATGATTACGACGGGGCTTTCCGACTCATGTTTCGCTGGTGTCAGAACGCATTTATTCGGATCGACCGGATCAAAGAGGAAACGGCAAACCCGGATCCCGGGAGTTGAAAGATGGAAGATCATTCCTTTTGGACTTGTATGTGGGAATCATTTGATCCGGACCGTATTCCGTCATATCTTGCGCATTTGAGCCGTTCGGCGGATCCGCTGATCGACTTTCTTGAACGGCGGAAGATGCAGTACGTATGCGACGCCGGATGCGGATGCGGCGCTTATTCCCTGAAACTGGCCCGGAACGGTTTTATAGTTGCGGGTTTCGATATTGCAAAAACCGCCGTCTCGCTGGCCGCAAAACTGTTTGCCGAAAACGGATATCCGGCGTCCGGCTTCAAGACGGCGGATATCCTGTCGACCGGCTATGCGGACGAGGTATTTGACGCGGTTGTTGCAAGAGACGTCATCGATCACTTGCCGATAAAAGAGGGGATCGCGGCGGTAAAGGAATTGCGGCGGATCGTCCGGCCGGGCGGGTGCGTCCTGCTGACTTTGGACGCGGCGGATGAAGAATATGAAAGTGAGCCGCATTCCGTAAACGAAGACGGCGATTATCTCTTTACTGAAGGGAAATGGACCGGTATGGCGTTCCATCCTTATTCTTTGCAGGAAGCAAAACGGCTGGCGGGCGGACTTGATCATACGGTCATACCCCTCGCCGGGGGCGGGGTCCTTGCCGTTTTTGAAAAACAAAACTGAAACCTCCGGCGCGTTTTTTAACAAAAGCCGCACTTTCGGAAAAGAAAGTGCGGCTTTCATTTCGGCGATACAAAGCGGCGCGGTATCCGCGCTTATGCAGAATCACCGGAAAAGCGAGAGACTGCTTTTGACGATGCGGTTGACAAAGGAGATCACCTCATCCCGGCTGTATCTGTCATACCCGATCAGCACGACGTTCATCAGACCGTTTGAGAGATGAGCGTAGAGCATTTCAAGCTCGGCGTCGGTGGCGCGGCGGAGCTGCTGTTTCCACGTCGCAATACTCGCTTCTCTGGCAAGATCGATCATCTTGCCGAGAACGGAAGGCCGCGCGCCGCCGAAGATCAGGACCCGGCAGGATTCCTCGTGCCGCTCGATCATCCCATAGATCGCCGCGATCAGCGCGCTGACGTCAAAGCCGTCGATCAAACGCAGCGACTCTGCGAACGCGTCCAGCAGCTCCTGTTCGATGCTCTCCATCAGCGCAAAGCAATCGCTGTAATGCGCGTAAAAGGTCGCCCGGTTCAACTCGGCCAATGCACAGACCTCTTTGACGGTGATCTTATTGACCGGTTTTCCTTTGAGCAGAGAGAGGAAAGCCCGCTTGATCGCGTGCTGTGTGTACCGTACTCTCGCGTCGCTTTTTCGCATATTGCCCTCCGTACATAAAAAGTTTACCGTTTTCGGCAACACCGGACGTCCGTCTGTTGCTTTTCTTTCTTCTCCAAACAGATTGTCGGTTGTTATCGTTCCCTATTCACAGTATACTGTAAGTGTGAAAGATAATCAACACTTGTCTGAAAAAAGGAGGGAGGCGTATGTTTCGCACCTATCTTGTAACGGGAGCAAGCGGCTTTCTCGGCCGTGCGATCCTCGCCGAACTGAAAAAGAAGGACGCGGAGATCCGCGCTCTGGCGCTGGAGAACGACCCGCTGGCCGCCGATCTGCCGCGGGACGTGTCCGTGATATACGGCGACGTATGCGACGACGCGTCGCTTGCCCGGTTTTTTGCCGGCGCGGACGGCGAAACCTGCGTCATCCACTGCGCCGGGATCGTTTCGGTGGCGTCGAACCCCGGCGATCGGATCTATCGGGTGAACGTGGGCGGCACGAACAACGTCCTGCGGCATTGCGAAAAAAGCGGTGTCGGCAAGCTGGTCTACGTCAGCTCCGTCCACGCCATCCCGGAAAAGCCGAAGGGAACGGAGATCACCGAGGACGCCGTTTTTTCGCCCGATCTGGTGCGCGGCGATTACGCCAAAAGCAAAGCCGCTGCCACCTCGCTTGTCTTTGAGGCGGCGGACCGCGGACTGAACGCAAGCGTGGTATTTCCATCCGGGATCATCGGCCCCGGCGATGTCGGGAAAGGCAGCGTGACCCGGATGCTCCTCTCGTTTCTCGCGGGCAAGCTTCCGTTTGCCGTCAGGGGCGGTTATGATTTTGTGGACGTGCGCGACGTGGCGGCGGGGATCGTATCCTGCGCGGAACACGGCCGGGCGGGGCGCGGCTATATTCTCTCCGGGCAGTATGCCTCGATCCGCGATATTCTGGGCGCGGCAAAAAACGTCCTCGGGCTGAAACGGGCCGTCTCTTTTCTGCCGCTCTCGCTTGCCCGGCTGGCGGCGCCGTTTTGCGAAAAATGGAGCGCGCGGAAAAAACAAGCTCTGTATTTTACCCCATACGCCGTCGCCGTCCTCGCCTCCAACAGCCGTTTCAGCCGGAAAGCCGCGGCGGAAGCCTTCGGATACGCCCCGCGCCCCGTCCGGATCAGCGTTCGCGACACGGTGCTTTGGCTGAAAAAATTCGCAAAAGGGAATTGACCGTTTCACAAACGGAGATAAAGGGAAAAGCCGGCGGACGCCGGCTTTTTTCGTTCCCCGGACGCGCGGCCGGGGCGGTGTTTTTCTTTTTCCACGCCGCGGAAAGAATTGACAAACGCGCGGTTTTGTGGCATGATAGAGAAAAGCTGAAAATCGGAAAGGTGCACTGCGAAGGTCTTCGCTTCGGATCATACGGATTGTTCGGAAAGGCGGCTGCGATGAAACGGATCCCGGGTATTCTCTTCCTTTTTGCGCTTCTGTTCGCGTCGTTCGGCGCGGAGGCGCGGGCGCTGGACGTCGGTTGTTTTTACGTCAGTTCCTCGAGAGGCAGCGATCAGGCCGACGCGTTGAGCGCGGAGACGGCGGTGAAGACCCTTGCGCAGGCGTTCCGGGTCGCCGAACAGTCCGGCGTCGGCAAGGCCTTTATCGTCCTGACGGACGTTTGTACCGTTTCTTCTACCGTCACGGAAGCGGCGCACAAGGTCCCGTTCATTTTGACGACAGACGACGGGAAGACCGATTACGGCGCGCGCGGCGCCAAACTCGTTTTCGGGAAAGGGCTTCGCTACGTTCTTAACGGCGATACTTCTTTTGAGAAAATCGCGGTGGAATACAGCGGTACGCTCAATTTCGTCGCGCAGTACAACCGCATCGAGTTCGGCGCCGGCGTCACGCACACCCGTCTTGACAGCGACGTCTGCGGCGTCTACCTCGTCGGAGGCTGGCAGAGCCCGGACGCGAAAAAAGCGGTCGACCGGGATTCCGATATCACGATCGGGTCCGGGTCGTTCGCCTACGTCGTCGGCGGCTCGCGGCAGAGCGCGGGCGGGGTCGAGCTGACCTTTACGGGGACGCACCGCGTCACGGTAAACGGGGGAACGGTCGAAACGCTCTACGCCGGCACCATGTCCAGGCACACCGCCGGGCGGACGGAGGTCCTTGTGACCGGCGGACGGATCGGCACGCTCTGCCTCGCCGGGGACGGCGAGCGCGCGCTGAACGGAAACGCCGACGCCCGGCTTCAGGGCGGGGAGATCGGAGAGGTGCTCGTCAACAACGTGATCGGCGACGCGGCCGTTTTTCTCTGCGGCGCGCAGGTCAACCGGATGGAGGTATCTTTTTCTTCCTCGTCCCTCGAGGCGGCGCACCGGAAGGCCGGGAGCGTCAGCCGCCTCTCGTACAGCGGCGCGTACGGACCGCTGCTTGAGAAATATGTCGGCTTTTCTCTCGTAGAAAACGGGACGGTCTGGTACGCCGGGGAGAACGCAAACGGAGACGGCGCAAGCGAAAAGAGCCCCGCCTCCTTTGAGACGGCCTTCGGCAAAGCGGCGGAGACCGGCGGCGCCGTGAAGATCGTCGGCAGCGTCCGGCTCCGGGATTACCGCGAGCCCGCGCACGGGGAGCCGGTCGTCATCACCGGCGCGTCCGCGGGCGCGTCTCTCCGGCTCGACGGCGTCTACACGCTGGCGGGCGAAACACGCTGGGAATCGCTCGCTCTGGCGGGCGGCGGTACGTTTGACGCGGGAAACGGCGTCTTCGTCGCCGCGGAAACGGTAACGACGGCCGGCGCGGATCTCTCGGTCGCCGGGTCCGCCGTTCTTTCCGGCGGGACGTTTTCGGAGATCCGGAACGCAAAGAACGTCGTTATCGAAGGCGGCCGCGTCACGGGGGCTGTCACCGGCGGCGGGGAGGAAACGCATATCACCCTTTGCGGCGGCAGCGTGGGGACCGTCCGGACCGCCGGGGATTATGTGCGCGTCTTTTCTCTCTCGCTGTTCGGCGGGAGCGTGGACAAGGTGATTTTTGCCAACGTAACAAAAGACCTTTCCCTCCGTCTCGCGGGCGGGACGGTCTCGGAATATAAAACGGAAGGGAACTGCGTCAAAGGGAGACTCTACGCGCCCGCCGGGTCGCTCGCCTCTCTCGCGCAGGCGGCCCCGCTCTTTGAAGAGGCGCAGGACACCGTCTTTTTCCTCTGCGACGGGGGAGCCGGCGACGGAAGCAGCCCGATGACTCCTTCCTCTTCTTTGGCTGACGCCTACGCCGCGCTCGGAGAACGCGGCGGAACACTGGTGATCTGCGGACCTTTCACTCTTCGGACGACCGTCAAAAACCTGAAAAACGGCAAACCGGTCGTGATCACTTCGCGCTATGAGGGGATCGACTACGCGCAGACCGCCGGCGCCCGGATGATCTTCTCCGCGAGCTTCCTCTGCGGGGGCGAGACCGAGTTCCGGGAGATCACGCTGGCGGCGGACGCGGAGAACAGCCGGATCTTCGGCAACTGCTGCAAACTCACGCTCGGCGAGGGGATCGTCAGCGAGTGCCACGCCTCCTCGGGCAACTATCTCTCCCTGACGGGCGGCAAGCCCTCCTCCTTCTCCGGCGGGAGCGTCGATCTCACCGTCAGAAGCGGCGTGTGGCAGAAGGTCACGGGCGCCGCGGAGACCTCCGGTACGAACGTGCCGGTGTCGCTCGCGATCACCGGCGGTACGTTTTACGAGTACGTCACGCTCGGCAGTACCGCTTCGCACAGCGGCAGCATCCGCGCCTCTGTCACAGGCGGGACGTTCTATCAGGGGATCTACGCCGCCACGCTCACCAAAGCGGAGCAGTCCTTCAACGCCGCGGTCTCTCTCTCGATCGGGGGCGGGATCTTTTACGGGAATATCGCCGCCGCTATGCGGACTGTCGGGCAGTACGTCGGCTCCTACCGCGGTTCCTTTGACGTGGAGATCACCGGCGGGAACTTCGATCACCTCACCGAGCTGATCGGCGAGAGCGGCCGCACGGGGACGATGACCTCCTCCCTGAAGCTGGGGGACGGGATCGATCCGAACGCGCCGGTGAAAGGGAGCATGACCTTCGAGAACCCCGTGAAGATCAAGAGCGACCCGTGGCTTTTTTACCACGACGGGTATTACTATCTGACCGGCTCCGCGGCGTATGGGATCTCGGTCGTGAAAGCGCCGAACATCGGCGACCTTTCCTACGCGCTTTATGAAAAGGTCTATTCCTCGACGGTCAAGAGCAACTGGTCCGCCGAGATCCATTATTACACCGACGAGGAGATCGGGGAGGGGAACGGCGGCTGGTACTGCTATATCGCCTCCCCGGAGGACGGGGTAGAAAACGCGACCCGCCGGATGTACGTGATCAACTGCCTGGACGGGGATGATCTGATGGGCCGCTGGGGCGACCCCGTTACGGGAGAAGTGAACGTGCCCCGTCGCGTCACGGCGCCCGACGTGGCGGACTACCGGAACTGGTGGGGCGCGGGACAGTCGGACATCCGGATCAACGGAAAAGTGTACGCCCTGTTCGTTTCCGAAGTCGGACGGGAAACGGCTGATTTCCATCAGACGATCAACATGATGGAGATGGAAAACCCCTGGACCCTTCGCGGGGAGGCGTCCGTGATCTGCGTGCCCGAGTACGACTGGGAGAAGCACGGGTATTCCTATAATCCCAACGCCACAGGCAAAAAAGCCTATCCCGCGGTCGTGGAAGGCGCGACCGCCCTGTACGGAGAGGACGGAACGGTCTTTCTGACTTATACCGGCAGCGGCGTGTGGACGACCGAGTATCAGCTCGGCTATATGAAGTATCTCGGCGGCGATCCGCTCGACCCCGCGAACTGGCAAAAGAATCCGACGTCGATCCTCTATAAGTCGAAAGAGGTCAACGGGACGGGGCACGGCTCCTTTGTAACGGATACCGCGGGGCAGACATGGATCTGTTATCACGCTTATATGGGCGCGACGACCGGCGGAAGCCGCTACGCGATCGCGGAGCCCGTCCGGGCGGACGCGACCGGCGTGACGATCGGAGCCGGCACGGGGATCGCGGCTCCGCTGGATACCGTGTATGAGGTCGCGCTCAATCCGCTTCCGCTCGCCGGAAGGATCCGTGGCTTCGACAGCGTGACCGGCGGCAAACCCGCGTCCGTCCCGGACGAACCTTCCGACGTTCCCGTCACTTCCGACAGTCCCGTTACCTCCGACAGCCCCGTCACGTCCGACGCCCCCGTTACCTCCGACAGTCCCGCTGTCTCCGACAGCCCTGTCGCCTCTGACGTCCCCGATACCTCCGACGGTCCCGCCGCCTCCGACGGCCCCGTTACCTCTTCCGTCTCCGGCGCCTCCGGCGGCTCCGACCGCCTGCCCGGCGGACTTTTCGCGGCGCTCGGCGGACTGGCCGCCGCCGCGCTCGGCGCGCTCTTTCTGATCCGGGCCAAAAAGAGAAAACAGAACGGAGAAACAAAAGAAAAACAGCCGTAAAGGACGGCGCCGGAGAAGGGCGGACAGATTTTTCCGGGCAGAGCGCCGGACGGCGCTTCCGCGACCGGGGAAAAGCACCGGCTGAAGCAAGGAAAACCTTGCTTCAGCCGGTTTTTCACCGCGCGTAGGAAAAGGATTTGACAAACGCGCGGTTTTGTGGCATCATATAAGAGAACACTAAACATTTTGTGCAAAAAAAGAAGAGAAACGCGGCGCGGGAAACGGCGTCCCCGAGACCGGCGGAGCCCGCGTCCCGCCCCCCCGAAAAAAGACGCAACAGTCAAAAAAACTGAAAAGGAGAACGGTCATGCCTTCCAAACAGTCCTACAAGATCCAGACGAAGCGGAACAATCTTTTTTTGCGTGTCTGCAAGGGCCATTTTGCGACCAGCCACAGCCATATCAATTATTATATCGACGTCACGATGCAAAAATCCCGTCTGTCCGAAGCGAAGGAAGTGGCGCGCGAGCTGGTCTCTTATTACAATTCCAGCACGATCATCGATACCGTCCTTTGTCTGGACGGCACGGAGGTCATCGGGACCTGCCTTGCCGACGCGCTGACCGAAGGATCTTTTCTCAATCTGAACGCCCATAAGACCATCTACGTCGTAACGCCGGAGCATACCTCCGGCAGCCAGCTCATTTTCCGGGACAGCACCGCGCCGATGATCGAGGGGAAACACGTTCTGGTGCTGGCGGCCTCCGTGACCACCGGGTTTACCGCGCGGGGAGCGATCGAGGCGATCCGCTATTACGGCGGAACGGTCGCGGGTGTCGCGGCGATCTTCGCTACGACCGAGGACTGCATGGGCTATCCGGTGAAATCGGTCTTCAACCCGAACGACCTGTCCGATTACGCCAGCTACAGCTCGCACGAGTGCCCGATGTGCCGGGCGGGAGAGCCGGTGGACGCGCTGGTCAACAGCTTCGGCTTTTCCAAGCTCTGACCGACCGGCGGGGAGGGAAACGTGGCTTCAAGCAAAGCGTATCTGTCCTTTGTGCTGGATCAGCTCTCCGGGGTGGAAGGGATCGTCTGCAAAGCGATGATGGGCGAATACCTGTTTTTCCTGCGGGGCAAGACCGTCGCCGGGATCTACGACGACCGGTTTCTCGTCAAGGATACCCCGGCCGCGCGGAGGCGGATGCCGGAGGCGCCGCTTGTCTCCCCGTATCCAGGCGCAAGGGAGATGCTCCTCGTTGAGGAGATCGACGACCGGGTCTTTCTCTCAGAGCTGCTGGCGGCGGTGGCGGCCGAGCTGCCCGATCCGCCCGCGAAAAAGACAAAACGGAAGGGAGAAACGCTTCTGTGACCGGGCAGATCTTTTACACCTATGACCGTCAGGCGTGGCGCGCGTGGCTTGCCGCGCATTTTGAGACCGAGAGCGAGGTCTGGTTCGTCTTCCCCTCAAAGGCCTCGGGGGAAAAGAGTCTTTCCTACAACGACGCCGTGGAGGAGGCGCTCTGCTTCGGCTGGATCGACGGCAGGGCGGGAACGCTGGACGAAACGCACGCTCTGCGCCGCTTCACGCCGCGCCGGGAGGGGAGCGGGTATTCGCGCCCGAACGTCGAACGGCTGATCTGGCTGGACGGGCGCGGGCTGATCCACCCGAAGATCCGGGCGTCTGTCGCGCCGCTCCTCAGCGCGCCTTTTGTCTTCCCGGAGGACATCCTTGCGGCGATCCGGCGGGACGAAACGGCGTGGAACTATTATCAGGCGATGCCGGAGCCCTACAAACGGATCCGGGTCGCGTATATCGATGCGGCGCGGAAACGCCCCGCGGAGTTTGAAAAGCGACTCTCCCATTTTATCCGGCAAACGCGGGAAAATAAAAAGATCGTCGGCTACGGCGGCGTCGGGAAGTATTACGGATAAAAGAAAAGAGGACAATCGGATGAAACGGTTTTTGATTTTCGCGCTGATCGCGGCGCTTCTTGTTACCCTTTCCGGCTGCGCCGGCGCGGGCGGGAACGCCCGGTACCGCTACGAGCTTGCCTCGACCCACCGGGTCGCCGGGCGGCAGGGGGTTTGCGCGGAGGGCGACAGCTTCTGGGTGAGCGGCTCGGCCACGCTCACAAAGTACGACCGGGACTGGAACGTCACGGCGGAGAATAAGGACCCCTTCAAGGGTTATGAACTGGAAGTCAACCATATCGGCGATATCGACGTGTATCAGAACGAGCTGTACGTGGGGGTGGAATACTTCATGGACGGCGTCGGCCGGAACATTCAGGTCGCCGTTTATGACGGCGATACGCTCGAGCTGAAGCGGATCTTCCCGTTCCGCTCGGATACGGGGCAGCTCGAGTGCTCCGGGATCGCGGTCGATCCCGACTCCGGCACGGTCTTTATGTGCTCCTGGATCGACGATGAGTCGAGTAATTTCCTCTATCAGTACGATCTGGAAACAGGCGACTACAAAGGAAAACTGGAGATGGATCCCGCGCCGAAATGGCTGCAGGGCGTTGCGTATTACGAGGGGCGCCTCTACGTCACCTGCGACGACGGGGACGCCGACCGGGACGAGCCGGACCATCTCTACCGCGTCGATCTCTCCGGCGACCGCAAAACGGGGACCGCGGTTCCCGAGCGCGCGTTTACCGACGTGATCCGGCAAGGGGAGATCGAGGGGCTCTGCTTTGACCGGAAAGCCGGTCAGCTTTTGCTGCTGTATAACCGGGGCGCCCGGATCATCCTCGGGATGCCCTCCGGCTTTTACGAAGGATACACGGAAGAGATCCACGAGGTGTTTCTCTATACCGTGCGCTCCTGACCGGGGGAAGGGAGAGAGCTTATGCTCGTTTTGAAGATCGTCGCCCTTTTTCTCGGCGCGGCGTTTACAGGGTTCGGCTATTTCATTTATTTCCGGGGAAAGTATTTCCTGATCAACGGGTTTGAAGAGGATCTCCGGGAAGGGAGAAAGACGGAAGCGTACGCGAAAAATGTCGGTCTGACCGAGTTTGTGATCGGGATCGTCTGCCTGCTCGCCGGCGTTGCGCTCGTTTTCGTTGCCTGACGGCGGCGCGGGGGCAACAGCGCGTTGCTTGCGCGGCGGAGTTTTTTGCGGTAGAATCAGAAAAAAACAAGGAGATCATCATGGAAACCAAAACCGTTTTGTATGAACTCAGGACCAAGCGCGGTCTTTCGCAGGACGAGCTGGCGGAAAAGGTCTTTGTCACGCGGCAGGCGGTATCGCGCTGGGAAACCGGGGAGACGACCCCGAACACCGAAACGCTCAAGCTGCTCTCCAATCTCTACGGCGTTTCGATCAACACGCTGCTCGGCTCGCCGCGCCAGCTGATCTGCCAGTGCTGCGGGATGCCGTTGGAGGACGAGCTGATCGGCAGGGAAAAGGACGGCTCCCTCAACGAGGATTACTGCAAATGGTGCTACGCCGACGGGACGTACACCTACCGGGATATGGACGATCTGATCGAGGTCTGCATCCCGCACATGAAAGCGCAGGGCTTTACCGAGGAGCAGGCCCGCGCGTATATGAAAGAGAAGCTGCCGCAGCTCGACTACTGGAAACGCTACGAAGAGCTCGGCGACGGCGGGCAGTTCGAAGCGTTCAAGGAGCAGCTGATCGGAGAGATCAACGCCCTGGGGATCGAAGGAATGCCCAAAGTGGAAAAGCTGAACGCCCTGGTCGGCAGCTACGTGAATCTCGCCTACCCGCTCCCAAGCGGCGCGAGCGTGAAGTTCTTAAATGACAATACGACCTATCTCGGGACGCAGCTTGAGCCGCTGTTCGGCGGCGAGCGGTGCTTTGGGGTGCTTGCCAATATGGACTTCATCCTGATCTGCACCTACGGAGAAGGCGGGGCCGCCCCCGAGCTTGTCCTCTATAAAAAGAGATAGCGTTCGCCGAAATAAGCGGACCGGACGTTTTTACACAGGAGGAGATATGCGTTTCAAAGAGTCCATGCCGCGCGCCGAGGCGTTTTTGCGGGAGCATATCCGTGCGGGCGGCGCCGGGAGCGTCGCCCTTTCCCTCGGGGACGAAACGGGGGAGCGTTACCGCTTTTTCGCGGGCGGCCCCGGCGGGGAGGAGACCCGCCAGAACGGAAAGACGCTCTACGATATGATGTCGGTCACCAAGATCCTCGTTACCGCGCCGCTTTTCCATATCGCAACGGAGGAGGGGCTCGTCTCGCCGGAGGATCCGCTCGGCCGGTATTTTCCCGAGGCGCCGGCGGATAAAGCGGAGACCCCCCTGTGGATGCTCCTCTCGCACTGTTCCGGGCTGGACCGGTACGTTTACCCGGAGCCGATGGGCCCCGACCGCCGGGAGGAAGCGATCCGCTTCCAGCTTGCCCACCCGCTCCGTTTTGCGCCGGGAACGCGGTATCTTTATTCCTGCAGCGGATTTGTGCTGCTCGGCTTCCTTCTGGAGCGTCTCTGGAACGCCCCGCTCGATCAGCTTTTTGCCGAAAAGATCGCGGCCCCCCTCGGTATGACGGACACTTGCTTTTGTCCGCGGGAAACGGAGAATATCGTCGAAGGAACGCTCAAACCCCCGGCGGGCCGGATCCGCTGCAGCGACGAGATCAACCGCCGCCTGTTCGGCGTTTCCGGCAACGCGGGCGTCTTCTCCTGCCTCGACGATATGGCGCGCTTCGGTTGTTCGCTTCTGCGCGGGCACCCCGCGCTGATGCGGCGGGAGACCTTTGAGCTTGCCGCGCGGGACAGAACGCCCGCGCTCCCTCTCGGCCGCGCGCTCGGCTACGTTTACGCCGACGGGCGCTACGGGCAGGGCGGAGGACTGTATTCCGACGGCGCGATCGGTCACACCGGCTTCAGCGGGACCGAGTGCTTCGCGGATCCGAAACAGGGGTTTTTCCTCGTTTCGCTCTCCAATACCTCGCTATATACCGCGATCCGGAAAGAAAACTGCTCGGCGGCGTGCGCCGCCTTCCGGGAGGGGCTGCACCGGGCGATCAAAGCGGATCTGGAAGAATAAAAAAAGGGCGTATCCGGAAAACCGGACGCGCCCTCTTTTTCTGTCAGGAATACATGCCGTTCGCGCTCATATAGTCGAAGATCATCTTGCCGTGGTTCTGCTCCTGCTTCTGGATCGCGTTGATCGCATCCCGGATCTGCGCGTTTTTGAACTCGAACACGCAGGTGTCGTAGAGATGCGAGGCGTGCTTTTCCGCCGCGAGCACGTCGCTGCAGAGATAACAGTCGTTCTGCTTGGCGGCGGAGTCTTCCTTGCCGTAGGCGGCGGAAAAGGTCGGCTGCTGCGCGTTTCCGCTCTCCGGCTGCTGCACGGTCCCCTTTTCGATCTCGCAGAGCAGGTCGTAGTGCTGCTGCTCGCATTGCGAGAGCTGGCTGAAGAGATCCTTCAGCTGCTTATCCTTCGCCCCTTTCGCGTTCCGCGCGTATTTGTCCACGCAGAGCTGTTCCGCGCTCTTCATATCTTTGAGCAGCGTTTTTTCCTTTTGTGTCAACGTCATTTTCATCACCTCGCTTTTATTATGGGCAGGAAAAACGGAGCTTATACAAAGCGCCGCGTTTTTCAAGCGTCTTTTTCCGTTGACTTCCCGTCCGTTTCGTGGTAGAGTAAAAGGGAAAAGAAACGAAGGAGAGCAAAGATGACAATCACAGATCTGCACTTGAAAGAAAACTATCCTTTCCTCGACCGGGAAGGCGCCGACCCCGTCCTGCGGCTTTATCTGCCGTACAATCTCGCGGAGCTGAAGCGGGAAGGTCAGCGGCGCCCGGTGATCGTTCTCTGCCCGGGCGGCGGCTATCGCTTCCTCAGCGAGCGGGAAGACGAGCCGGTCGCGCTCCGGCTGCTTGCCGAAGGGTATAACGTGGCGGTCCTTCACTATTCCGTTAACGGTTTCCGCTATCCCGCGCAGCTTCTGGAGCTTGCCGCGGCGATGGACCTGATCGTACGGCGGCAGGAGGAGTGGAACGCGGATCCCGACCGGATCGCCGTGATGGGCTTTTCCGCCGGGGGGCATCTCGCCGCGCACTATTCCGTCGCATACGCAAGCGAAGCGGTCCGCCGCTGCTTCCCGGAGAGCCGGGCGCCGCGTGCGTCGGTCCTTTGTTATCCCGTGATCACCGCCGACCCCGCCTACACCCACAAGGGCAGCGTCTTTGAGCTCCTCGGCCACGAAACGAGCGAGGAGGAACAGGCCCTCCTCTCCTGCGACCGGCTGGTGGGGGAGGGAACGCCGCCCGCCTTTTTGTGGCACACCGCGGAGGACCGCTCCGTCCCCGTGGAAAACTCTCTCTTCTACGCCGCGGCGCTCAGCCGCTTCCGCATCCCCTTCGAGCTGCACGTTTACCCCTACGGCTGGCACGGCCTTGCCACCGCGGACGGGGAGACGAACGCGCCGCTGCCCGAAAAGATCGGGCACGCCGCCGACTGGATGCCGGCGCTCAAACGGTGGCTTGCGCTTGTTTTTTCGCTTTAAGCGCGCCGGACTATGGACTTTTCGGATCATCTGTGATAAACTATACCTTTAGAAACTCCCGCGCCGGGTAAAAAGGAGGGATCGGTCATTTTCCAAAATCTTTCTTACAGCTTCAAAAAATACGGCTTTCTCTTGAAACAGCTTGTTTCCCGGGATTTCAAAGTCAAATATAAGCGCTCCGTTCTCGGCTTGCTGTGGAGTCTTCTCTATCCCGTTCTGATGATGACGGTGATGGCGATCGTCTTTTCGAACGTCTTCAAGTTCAACACGCCGGACGTCAGCTATCTTGCCTATCTGATGACGGGGCTGACGCTCTTTAACTATTTCAGCGAGGCGTCCAACCTTGCGATGAGCAGCGTGGTCGCCAACTTCGGTCTGATCAACAAGGTCTATATGCCGAAGTATATCTTCCCGTTTTCCAAATGTCTTTTCGTCGGGATCAACTTCCTTCTCACGCTGATCCCCCTTTACGCCGTGATCCTCCTCACCGGCACGGGCCTTTGCTGGCAGCATATCCTCCTGCCGTACGCCTGCCTCTGTCTGTTCGTCTTCACGGTCGGGATGGGTTTTCTCCTTTCCACGATCGCGGTTTTCCTGCGGGATATGTTCTATATCTACGGGATTGTCATCACCGTCTGGACCTACCTCACGCCGATCATGTACGATATCCGGATGATCGGCAACGCCACCGTCGTCTTTTTGATGAAGTTCAATCCCCTCTATCAGTATATCAACTTCGCGCGCGAGATCATCCTGTATCACCGCACCCCAACCCTCGGGACTTTTGCGGGCTGCGCCGTTTCGGC
The DNA here is from genome assembly GCA_946410595.1 of uncultured Clostridia bacterium. Taxonomy (GTDB): domain Bacteria; phylum Bacillota; class Clostridia; order Oscillospirales; family CAG-272; genus RUG12395. Next base: position 3,245 of record CAMKAU010000039.1, on the reverse strand, counting down.
TCTCGGCGTTTTTCTTGTCGGGACGCTCGTCTTCCGCAAAAACCAGGATAAGTTTATCTATTACGTTTAAGGAGTCGTCATGTCGGAATTGGAAAAAGATGTGATGGTCGAGGCGGACGGCGTCTCCATGATGTTCAACCTCGGGATCGACAAGGGGTTTTCGCTCAAGCAGTGGTTTACGGAGATCGGCAGGCGCGACCGGAAACGCGAAGAAAAAAAGAAAAACGAGTTCTGGGCGCTACGCGACGTTTCCTTCCGGATCCGGAAGGGCGAGGTCTTCGGGTTTATCGGCTCCAACGGCGCGGGGAAGTCCACCCTGCTCAAGATCGTCGCGGGCGTGATCAAACCGACCAAAGGCGCGGTCAGGACCTACGGCAACGTCTGCCCGATGATCGAGCTCGGCGCCGGGTTCGACCCGCAGCTCACCGCGCGGGAGAATATCTACCTGGACGGCGCGATCATGGGGTATTCCAAGGCGTTTATCGACAGTAAGTTCGACGAGATCGTCGACTTTTCCGAGCTGCGGGACTTTCTCGACGTGCCGGTACAGAACTTTTCTTCCGGGATGGCGGCGCGGCTCGCCTTTTCGATCGCCACGGTCGTCGACCCGGAGATCCTGATCGTCGACGAGATCCTCTCGGTGGGGGATATCGCCTTCCAGGAAAAATCGCAGAAAAAGATGATGAGTATGATCACGGGCGGCACCACCGTTCTCTTTGTTTCCCACTCGCTGGATCAGATCAAAAAAATGTGTGATACGGTCCTTTGGCTCGATCACGGCACGGTAAAAAAGATCGGCGGCGCGGAAGTGTGCGACGAGTACGTGTCCTTTTCCGGCCTGTAAGGCCCGCGTGAGGGAAAAACGCAAACCATCCGAAATAACGAAGGGGCGGCGCCATGAGAGAAAAACTGTCCAAACTGGTCAACGTCTACAAAAAGTACGGCTTTTTCGGTTTCTGCAAAAAGTTGTATGCCTACGTCAAAGCGAATTATCTCGACCGGATCAGCTTTACCGTCTGGCTGCGGCCGGGGCGGTGGCGGCGGGAGCTGCGCCGCGTTCTGGAGGAGGAAAGCTACGACCGCGTCATCCTCTGGCGCAGCAGCTTCGGCTATCAGGTCCCGCTCTTTCAGCGTCCGCAGCATATCGCAAACGGCCTGGCCCGCGGCGGCTGCCTCGTGTTTTATGAAGTGACGACGATGACCGACCGGGTCAAGACCTTCCGGAAACTGACCGACCGGCTCTACCTCTTCAATTTCAACAATTTCCGGCTGACGGGGCTGCTGATGCGGGAGCTGGAGCGTCTCTCCTGCCCGAAATACGCCCAGCTCTATTCGACCGACTGGAAACTCTCGGTCCGGGACGTGCAGGACTATCTCGACCGCGGCTTCGGCTTCGTCTATGAGTATATCGACCACATCAGCCCGGAGCTTGCGGGCACGGCGACCCTGCCGAAGAATATCAGCGAAAAGTACGAGTTCGTCATGACCCATCCCGAGGTCTTCGTCGTCGTCACGGCGGACCTCTTGCGGGAGGACGTGATCCGGCGGAGAGGGGAAGAACGCCTTGCCGTTTCCTCCAACGGGGTGGACGGCGCGTTTTTCCGGGAGTTTGACAGCGCCTTCGTCCCCGACGCGCCCTTTGCCGCGGTGCAGGCGCGGGGCAAGCCGATCCTCATGTACTACGGCGCGCTCGCCGGGTGGTTTGACTACGAGCTGACCAAAAAGCTCGCGGCGACGGGGAAGTACAGCGTTGTCCTCTACGGGATCAAATACGACGGCTCCTTCGACGCTTCGGGCCTCGGGGAGACGGAAAACGTCTTTTTCCTCGGCGCAAAGGACTACCGCGAGCTGAAGGATTACGCCGTCCGCGCCGATCTTCTGATGATCCCGTTTTTGATCAACGACATCACGCGCGCCACCAACCCCGTCAAGCTCTTTGAGTATATGGCGCTCGGCAAGCCGATCGTGACGACCGATATGAACGAATGCCGCAAGTACGCCTCCGTCCTGATCGCAAAGGATCACGCCGACTTTCTCGGCAAGGTGGAGCGCGGTCTGGCAATGGCGCACGATCCCGCGTATCTCGCCCTCCTCGAGCGCGAAGCAAGGGCAAACGACTGGAGGGAAAAAGCCGGTGCGATCCTTGACCTGCTCCGCGCACACGAGCCGTCCGGGAAATGACCGCCGCGGCTCTCCCAAACGAAAAAAGCGCAGGACACCCCTCTCGGGGTGCCCCGCGCTTTTCTTATCTGCAAAAAAACAAAAAGGAGGAAAGAAATCATGGAAGCGCGTATTCTGACCCCGGCGTATCTGACCCGCTTTTCGGCGGCGCTCCGCGCGGCGGAAAAGAGCGCCGCAACGGTGGAAAAATACGCCAGGGACGCCGCGGCGTTCGCCGCTTACGCCGCCGGCGGCGAGGTAACAAAGGAGCTTGCCGTCGCCTGGAAAAGCAAGCTGCGGAAGGAGGGCTACACGGCGCGCAGCGTCAACTCGATGCTCGCGGGCGTCAACAGTCTGTTTGCTTTTCTCGGCTGGCACGATCTGCGCGTGAAAACCCTCAAACTGCAGCGGGAGATCTTCTGCCCGGAGGAAAAGGAACTGACAAAGGACGAGTACGCCCGCCTCGTCCGCGCGGCAAAGGAAAAGCAAAACGAACGCCTCTCCCTGATCCTGCAAACGATCTGCGGCACCGGGATCCGCGTGAGCGAGCTTTCCTTTATCACCGCGGAGGCGGCAAGGCGCGGGGAGGCGGCGGTCTCCTGCAAAGGGAAGACCCGCTCGGTCTTCCTTGTGCGCGAGCTGCAGAAAAAACTGCTCCGCTACGCGGCGGAGCGGGGGATCGTATCGGGGAGTCTCTTTCTCACGCGCGGCGGCAAGCCGGTCGACCGAACGAGCGTCTGGCGGGAGATGAAGGCGCTGTGCGTGCAGGCGCGGGTCGATCCGCGCAAGGTCTTTCCGCATAATCTCCGCCACCTTTTTGCCCGCGTCTTTTACGGACTGGAGAAGGACATCGCCAAGCTTGCCGACCTGCTCGGGCACAGCAGCGTCGATACGACGCGGATCTATATCGTCTCCACCGGCGCGGAGCACCGCCGACGGATGGAGCGGATGCGCCTAATCCTTTAGCGCCGCGAAAACGACCCCGCCGTTTAGTAATGAAAAAAGCCGCCCGCGGCGGCTGAAAAGACAGAATCTTTATTCTGTTGCATTGTCAATTTCTGTTTGGAGAACGATCAAAGAGCAGA
>CAMKAU010000038.1 GCA_946410595.1 uncultured Clostridia bacterium | reverse complement strand
AATTCTTTACCCTTTTCAAAAAGTCTTTTGCCTACTTTTCTTCAGAAAAGTAGGTCCTTTTCTTCAGAAAAGGAAGATATTTTTATTTCTCTATCTTCCTCTCCGGGACGAGGCCGGCGTCGAGGATTTTTGTGTCCTTGATATAGCGGAGGATCTCCATCCGGAAGGCGCAGGGCCACATGACGAGCCACTGGGAGGGGTTGAAGGGGGCGAGGCCCGGTCTGCCCCAGCGGGTATGGAAGATCGCCTCGTCCTGCGATCCGGCGGGGCGGACGCGGCCGGAGACGCACATCGTCCCGTCGGAGATAAGGCGGTTGCCGCCGTACCAGAAGGCGAGGGCGCGTTCGGTCCACTGGCGGTTGCCGGTCAGCTCGCCGAGGCGCAAAAAGGAGAGGACGTCGTGGAGGGCGTACTGGTCGATGGCGTTGTGGGCGGTGGAGACGGCGGTGGCGCCCATCGAGTCGTAGCCGATCTTTGCGAGGGTGGAGTCCTCGGGGTAGACGGCGGTATAGTGCATCATCCAGGTCGAGAGATACCAGCCGGTGTATTCGGCGGCCTCGATATACCGCCTGTCGCCGGTCGCGTCGTAGAGGGAGAGGGCGGCGGAGAGCAGGGGAGAGGCGGACTCCTTGTCGATGCAGTAGGTATCCAGCGCGCCGGCGGTGGTAAAGCCGTTGACGGCGAGCTCGTCGTAATAGCAGGCGAAGGCGCGGACGGCGGCGTCGAGGTATTTTTTGTCGCCGGAGCGGCGGTGCGCCTCGACGAGGGCGGGGATGAGGAAGCAGCCGATCGTGCCGCTCTGCTGGTTGACGGTCCCGTCGTGGTTCCAGCTTTTCGCAAACTCGCCCTTTTCGTTTTGCGCGGAAACGGCAAAGTCGCAGATATCGAAAGCGATCTGCCGGTATTCCGGGCGGTCGTAGCCGCAGTCGGCGGCGCGGTCGAACGCTTCAAAATACTGGAAGGCGCCCTGCCCGAGGTTGCAGGCGTCGACGGGGATGATCTTTTCCTGCAGCTCGGGGGAGGAGTCGAACTTGATATAGCGCAGCCCCTTCGGCGCGCCGGGGATCTCGGAAAACTTCACCCAGGAGTCGAGGCAGGCGATCGCCTTGTCGCGGGCCTGCTCGTCCCCCGTTTCCCGGTACCAGTCAAGCAGGGCGTTGGAGGCGGAGATGCTCTGCCCGACCCAGCCCATCTCGTAGCGGAGGGCGTTGCGCTTTTCAAAGAGCCAGTTTTTGTAGGACCACTGCAGCCCGCGGTTGAAGGAGGCAAAGCCGCTCGGTTCGAGGGTCCAGAGACTCTTCATAAAGGCGGCGGAGAGGCGCTTGAGCTCGGCGCAGGAGTAGTCCGGCTTCATCTCATGGCCGTAGTAGCGCCAGGCAAAGTCGAGGAGCGTGCGCGTCTGGTGGCGGGGACGGTCCACGGGAAAGAGCAGCACGATCGCGGTAAAGTCGCGCCGCGGCTCCATCTCGCCCATATAGTCGGTCGGCGCCCATTCGTGGCGGTAGAGGACCTTCGGCCCCTCCTGCTCCGGCCAGAGCAGAACGTGGCGGGTAAAGTCCGCGCCCCGCGGGCGGTAGAGGGAGCAGCTCGCCTTGTCGGTATCCTCGCACATCATGGCGGCGCCCCAGACCGGACCCTCCGAGTAGGTGCAGGCGGGGATCGTGCAGCGGTGGTAGGCGTAGGTCCACGGGATCCCGTCGCAGGAGTCGCCGGTGTATTCCACGCTGTCGCCCCAGCCGTTGCCGTTGTAATTCACGGCGGGGACCATCGTATAGGAGGCGGGGACGGCGGTATCGAGTTCGATCCGCATCGCGTCGGTCGGCTGTTCGGTCCGGCAGACGACGCGCCACGCGCCGCTCTCCAGCTCGGTCACGGCGATTTCCGCCGCGGCGGGGGTGCTGTGCAGGGTAAGGACGGTTTCCCCTCCCGCGAGGAAGAGGGCGCGTCCCGCTTCGGTCTTGCAGGTAAGCGTCATAAAAAAGTCCTCCGTCGGCTTGTTTTTTCCCTGTTATTGTACCGCGCTTTTCCCCGCGGCGCAAGCGGTTTTTCCGCCTTTTTCCAGATTTTATGAAAAAGGAAAGATTTTTTGTACAGGAAAAAACCGCTTTCCCGCCGCATAAACTGTAAGGAAAAAACGAGAGGAGAAGGGTATGTATATCAGCAGGAGAAAACACCGCCTGCCCGGCGAAGGCGGCGAGGACGCGCGCCCGGCGGGGAAAACCCCGGCGCCGGAGGAAACGCCGGTCCCCGAAAAAGAGACGCCGGTCCCCGAAAAGGAAACGCCGGTCCCCGCGGAGCCGGAGCCGGAGAGGGAAGAAAACCCGCCGGACGGCCCGGTCGAGCTGATCGACGGGCGGGAAGCGGACGGACCGGAGGTCCTCGGGCGCGAGCCGGAGGACGACGCGCGCCTCAGTTACGAGGAGTTTCTGGCCAAAAACCCGAAAACGGGCGCGCTGAAGGTGCAGGCGTTTCTGGGGATGCGGAGTCTCCCCGTCGCCGAGGCGGAGGTCACGGTAGAGAAGACGCTCTCCGACGGGGTACACGTTTTCGCCGCGGCGGCGACCGACCCGGACGGCTCGACGCGGGATCTGCCGCTGCCCGCGCCGGAGCGGGAGAACTCGCAGCTCCCCGGCTCGGACAATCCGTTCGCCGTCTACCGGGTGACCGTGTCGCATCCGGGGTACGTCACGGCGGTCTTTCCCGACGTGCCGGTCTTCGCGGGGGTGAAGTCGATCCAGCAGGTCTCGCTCCTGCCGGATCCCGGCGCGGGGGCGTAAATGGCGGTCGTGATCCCCGAGACGGTCACGGTGCATCTCGGGCGGCCGGGCAGACCGGCGGAGAACGTGACCGTCCCCTTCGCCGACTATATCAAAAACGTCGCCTCGAGCGAGATCTACCCCACCTGGCCGGAGGAGGCGATCCGCGCGAACGTCCTCGCCGAGATCTCCTTTACCCTCAACCGGATCTATACCGAGTACTACCGCTCCCGCGGCTACGACTACGATATCACGAACTCCACGGCGAGCGATCAGGCGTTCGTCTACGGACGGGACGTGTTTGAGAACGTCGCCCGCGTCGTCGACGATACGGTGGGGGACTATCTCGTGCGGGAGGGGCAGGCGCTGCCCCTGTTCGCCCAGTACTGCGACGGGCGGATCACCACCTGCGACGGGCTCTCCCAATGGGGGACGGTGCCGCTCGCGGAGGAGGGGCTCGGCGCGCTTTCGATCCTGCGGCGCTACTACGGGGAGGACGTTGCGCTGGTGGAAAACGCGCCGGTCGGCAGCGTGGCGGAGTCCTACCCCGGCGTGCCGCTGCGGCCCGGCTCCGGCTTTGAGGACGTGCGCGCGCTGCAGTACCGGCTCGACCGCATCGCGCAGAATTACCCCTCCATCCCCCGCATCCCCTCCTTCGACGGGGTCTACGGGCCGGAGACGGAGGCGGCGGTGCGGGCGTTTCAGCGGATCTTCGACCTGACGCCGGACGGAGTGGTCGGACGGGCGACGTGGTATAAGGTCATCAACGTCTATAATGGGGTCAAACGCCTTTCGGAGCTGGAGAGCGAGGGGCTGACCGAGGAGGAGGTGCGCCGGTACTTTACCGCGGAGCGGCGGGCGGGGGACACCGGCGTCGGCGTCGGCGCGGTGCAGTATCTGCTCGACGCGATCGGCGCCTTTGACCCCGAACTGATCCGGCCGGAGGTCGATCTCATCTTCGGGCGGCAGACCGAGTCGGCGGTCAAGGAGTTCCAGCGCAAGTACGGGCTCCCCGTTACGGGCGTCGTCGACCGCCGGACCTGGAACGAGATGGTCGCGGTCTACCGGGCGATCCTCGCCAGCGCGCCGCCGGAGGAGTACCTGTTCCCCGGCAAGTACCTCTCCCGCGGGATGCGGGGGCCGGAGATCGAAGAGCTGCAGACCCTCTTGCGCCTCGCCGCGGAGAACGACCCCTCGATCCCGCTCGTGGAGCGGGACGGGATCTTCGGTCCGGCGACCGAGGCGGCGGTCCGCGCGGCGCAGGAAACGGCCGGACTGCCCGTTACCGGCTACGTCGGGCCCCTCACCTGGGACGCGCTCGTCACCCTCGCCGGGGTCAAATAAAGAAAAAAGCGTCTTTCGCTTCCGCGAAGGCGCTTTTTTGACGGAGTCCGGCCGCGACGGAACAAAACGTTTACTATCGTAAATTATTATTGACAAGAATCCGTTTTAGTGTTATCCTGACAGCAGGAGGTGAAGGCGATGAGAATAGACTATTCAAATCTCTGGAATCTTTTGGCAAGTAAAAGCATGACAAAGGCCGATCTGATGGAAATGAGCGGGATCAGTTCCCGGGTCGTTGCCAAACTGACAAAATCCGAAACGGTTACAACGGATACCCTCCTGCGTATTTGTGAAACGCTGCGATGCAGGATTTCCGACATAATGGAATGTGTTGACGAAGATGCGATCTCGGTTTATCAGGCGTTTATTACCCTGGGAAAGGTAACGGCGGAGAACGAATTGTATCAAACGATATCGTTTTCACAAAACGGGAAAAACTATACCGTTTATCGGTCGAAAGCACGCGCAACGAAGGCCACGCATATCGAATGCCGGGCAAACGGTACCGTATATTGGGTTCAGCTTTACCCGTTTGGCGGCATGAGCAGCCCGTCCCGCGTGGAGAACGTTTTCATAAAACCGATCCCTCAAAACGACGAAACGGCGATCGTCGTCATCAAAGGCAAACCGGGTCTCATCACGGGACTGGACGAAGGGATCTTTGTTTCGAGCCGCGGTATCCCAAAATCAAAAAACAGCGTATACGTTATGTCGGAAGCGGCTTTCAAACTCTTTGAGACACAAAAAATGTAACGCGGCGGTATCTGTAACGCCCCTTGACAAAACCGCCGTTCGGTGCTAAAATAAAGTAAACTTTAGAAAATCACCTTTCCGGAGGCAGAGATGAACTATATCAAGCGGGATCTGGAGCGGAAGTTCCTTCACATGAGCGCCTCTTTCAAGGCGGTGATGGTCGTCGGCGCGCGGCAGGTCGGCAAGTCCACGATGCTGAAGCATCTTGCCAAAGATCAGAACCGGACTTACGTGACGATGGACGATACCCAGCTTCGCACCTTCGCGCAGACTGATCCGAGGCTCTTTTTGCAAACATATCAGCCTCCGATCCTCATCGACGAGGTGCAGAAGGCGCCGGAGCTGTTTGAAGAGATCAAGATCCTTTGCGACGAAAGCGACGAGCGCGGACGGTTCTGGCTTACGGGATCGCAGAGCAAAAAGCTCGTCAAGAAGGCGGGCGACTCTCTCGCCGGGCGGCTTTGTATTCTGAAGATGTACAGTCTGTCCGCAAGGGAAAAGCTCGGCGTCGATCCGGCGGATGAGCTTGTGTTTTCACTTCCGGCTCTGACGGCCCGCAAAAAACTGTTCGGGCAGAATAACATTCTTGCCGCCTTTGAAAACATCTGGCGCGGCGGCCTTCCCGACGTACAGGAAAAGGACGGGGAGCAGCTGGGCGAGTATTTCAACTCCTATATCGAGACCTACCTGATGCGGGACGCGGTGGACGATTACGGGATCGCCGATACCGAGGGCTTCCGCAAATTCCTGCGCGCCTGCGCCGCGTTCGCGGGGCAGCTTGTCAACTTCAACGATCTCGGCGCGTCCGCGGGTGTCTCCGGCGTGACGGCGAAGGAGTGGGTGAAGGTCTTGCAGTCGATGGGGATCGTCTTCCTGCTGGAGCCGTACGCCCCGAACGAATTGAAACGCCTGACCAAAACGCCGAAACTGTATTTCTGCGATACCGGCTTTTGCGCGTATCTTTCGTCGTGGACGACGCGGGACGTGCTGATGAACGGCGCGGCGAGCGGGCATTACTACGAAAACTACGTGATCGCCGAGCTCTTGCGCCATTACGCGTACGGGAAAAACAAAGTCAATCTCAATTTCTACCGGGATAATAAAATGAAGGAGATCGACCTGATCATCGAGGAGGACGGCGTCCTCCACCCCGTGGAGATCAAGAAAGCGAGCGCGCCGGACAAGAGCGCGGCGAAGACCTTTTCCGTCCTGAAAAGCGCCGGCCGCGCCGTCGGCGCCGGCGCCGTGATCTGTCTGTCGGACGCCGTGCTCCCGCTCGACGAAAACACGCTGATCGTTCCGTCGAATCTGATCTGAGGGCGACGCCCGTCCTGCCGAACGATCATTTTACAGCATCCCTCCTTTGCGGTGAGAGACCGCAAAGGAGGTTTTTTTTGCGTTCCGGGAGGCGGAAAAAAATTTTCAAAAAAATTTTGCCGTGTACGTTCGTTACGAATTTTGCGCGGTACAATCGGGTACGGCGCAAGGGAAAGGAGAGCGTATGAAGCAGACGGGGAGAAGAAAAAAGAAAGAACGGCCGGAGGAGATCTGGTCCCGGGCGGACGCGGTGCGGGAGCTGAAACGGGTGGTCGCCGTTTCGCTCGAAGCGGCGCGGCAGGAAACGCCGGGGGAGGACGGCGCGCCCGCCCGCGTGACCTACAATCCGAGCGCCGCGAACGCCGCGACCAAGGCGATCGAGGTGCTCAACCGCCTGCTCGGCTACGGCCCGCCGGAGACGGAGGAGGACGGAGGCGACCGGAGTCTGACCGTTCTCTTCGGAGAGGGGGAGGCGTACACCGAATGACGATCACGCTGCCCCGCCCCTTCCCCGCGCAGCGGGAGTTTCTGAGAGCCACGAGCCGCTACGTTGCGTACGGCGGCTCGCGGGGCGGGGGAAAGAGCTTTGCCGTGCGGGAAAAGGCGATCCTCCTCGCCCTGCGCTATCCCGGCATCCGGATCCTTCTGCTCCGGCGCACCTACCCCGAAGTCTATGAAAATCACATCAAAACCCTCGTCCCGCAGACCGCGCGGATCGCAGCCTACCGCGACTCGGATAAGAGTCTTACCTTTCAGAACGGCTCGCGCATCAAGTTCGGCTACTGCTCCTGCGACGGAGATCTCACGCAGTATCAGGGCGTGGAGTACGACGTGATTTTTCTGGACGAGGCCACGCAGTTCACCGAGCGGCAGTTCCGCTTCCTCTCCGCCTCGGTGCGCGGCGTCAACTCTTTCCCGAAGCGCTTTTACCTCACCTGCAACCCGGGCGGCGTGGGGCACGGCTGGGTCAAACGCCTCTTTATCGACCGGATCTACCGGCCGGGCGAGGATCCGGCGGACTACACCTTCATCCGCGCCGGCGTGCGGGACAACCTCCCCCTCCTCTCCGCCGATCCCGCCTACCTCGCCGCGCTGGAGACCCTGCCGCCCGATCTGCGGGCGGCGTGGCTCGACGGGAACTGGGACGTGCTGGCGGGGCAGTACTTTCCCGAGTTTTCCCTCCGGACGCACGTCTGCGAGCCCTTCTCCCCGCCGCCGGAGTGGAAGCGCTACCGCGCCCTCGACTACGGGCTTGATATGCTGGCGGTGGTCTGGGCGGCGGCGGACGGGCGCGGGGCGCTGTGGGTCTACCGGGAGCTCTGCCGCCCGGGCCTGATCGTCAGCGAGGCGGCAAAAGAGATCGCGCGCCTCTCGGAGGGGGAGCGGATCGAGCGGACCTTTGCCCCGCCCGATCTCTGGAACCGGCAGAAGGACAGCGGCCGCTCGATGGCGGATCTGTTTTTTGAGAACGGCGTTCCGCTTTCCCGCGTTTCCGCGGAGCGGATACAGGGCTGGATGCAGCTCAAGGAGATGCTCGCGGAGCGGGACTTTCCCGACGGGACGCGCGGGCCTTCTCTGGCGGTCTTTTCCACCTGCCGGGAGCTGATCCGCTGCCTGCCGCAGCTGATGCGGGACGAAAAGGATCCCTGCGACGCCGCCCTCACCCCGCACGAGATCACCCATATCTGCGACGCGCTCCGTTACCTCTGCGCCGACCCGCCGCAAAAAAGCCGGGAAAAGCGGCCGGTCAGCTGGGAGGAGGAGCACCGCAGGAAAGTCATCGGCAGGTGCCGCCGCAGGGAGCGGCGCCTCTGAGAGCGAAAAGGAGAACTATGAAAGAGTACAACATCCAAAAAAGCCGGCAGGGGCACGTTTGCAGCGTGCCGGGCTGCCTGTCGCGGGAGACCCGCGCGATCGCGCGGACAAACGGCGACCACGGCAGCGTCCACCTCTGCGACGAGTGTATCGCCGCGGCGGCGGAGGCAGCGGGACTCTCCCTGAAGAAGAAGGCGGTGCGCCGGAATGAAAACAAAGACAAGTGAAGAACGGCGCGCGGTCTGTATCGATCGGGACGAAAACGGACGCGCGCTCTACGAGGAGGATATCCTCGCGGAGCTTGCCCGGGAGCTGGCCCGCCGCAAGGAGGAAAGACGGCCGCTGGAGCTGCAGTGGATCCTCAACGCGAACTTTCTCTCCGGCCACCAGTACTGCGATATCAATCCGCAAAACGGAGAGATCGCAAACGCCGATCCCGGAGAGGGGACGCGCGGCTGCTTCAACCGGATCTTTCCGCTCGTGGAGACGCGCCTTGCCAACCTCAAACAGCTCAAATACCGGATGACCGTCCGCCCCCGCACGAGCGAAGCGGATGACGCCGTCAAGGCGGACATTTCCACCAAGCTCCTCGCGAGTTTGATGGAAACGCAGGGCTTTTCCGCCAAGCGGGATATGCTCGTCTCCTGGAGCGAGCTGTGCGGCAGCGCCTTCGTCCTTTCCTGGTGGAACCGGGACGGCGGACGGGAGCTGGCCGGAAGCGGCAAGGGGAAAAGCGTGCGGGAAGGGGCGCTGTGCTGCGGCCTGCTGACCCCCTACGAGGTCTACCCCGAAAGTGTGTATAAGCAGGATATCGAGGATCAGCGCTCGATCCTGCTCGAACAGGTCCTGACCGTCGACGAGCTCTACGAGCTCTACGGCGTGCGGGTGCCGGGGACGGAGGCGGATACCTTTGCGCTTACCCCCGTCTCCAGCGGCGGCGGATTCGGCGCCGCCGTGTCCTCCGCTTACGCGATGACCTGCCGCCGGCAGAAAAACAGCGTCCGGCTCCATACCTTTTTCGAGCGGCCGAACCGCTTCCGCCCGGAGGGAAGACTGATCATCGCCACCGAGGAGACGCTCCTCTTTTACGGCCCGCTGCCCTACGATACCATCCCGATCTGCGCGCTCAAGTGCCGGGATATGCCGGGGCAGTTCTTCGGCCGGTCGGTGATCGCCGATCTGATCCCCCTGCAGCGGGCGTACAACAGCGCAAAAAACAAGATCCACGACCATATCCGCACCCTCGCCGCCAATCCGCTTCTGGTGCCGGAGGGGAGCGTGGAGGACGTGGAGGCGCTGGAGGGCTGCGGGGTCACGCCCGGCACGGTGCTGGAGTACAACGCCGAGCGCGGCGTTCCGACGCCGCTGCAGTTCCCCGGGATCTCGGACGAGGTCCGTCTGGAGTGCGAGAGCATCGCGCGGGAGATGGAGTACGTGGCGGGCGTCTCGCAGCTGATGGTCGTCGGGGGCACGCCCTCCGGCGTGGTCAGCGGCACGGCGATCGAGCGGCTCCGGCAGATCGACGCCACGCGCCTTTCCCTCACGGGGGACAATATCCGCGAATGCGTGCGCAAGCTGGCGCAGATCTGGCTCCGGATCTGCAAGCGCTGCGCCTCCGGCTGCCGGATCCTCGACTGCGTCGGCGCAAACGACGCGGGCGGCGTGCTCGTCTGGACGGCGGAGGATCTCAATTCCTTCGATATCGCCTACGACACCGAAAACGAGCTCAAATACGGGGAGGAGGCGCAGAAGGCGGCGTTTCTGGAAGCGATGAAGCTCGGGCTGTTCTGCGACGAGACGGGAACCGTTCCCCTGCCGTTCCGCCGCCGCGCGCTGGAGATGATGCGGCTCGGCGGGTACGGCGAGCTGATGAGCGAGAGCGAGCTGCAGCTGCAGAACGCGAGAAGGGAAAACGCCTTCCTCGCCTACGGCAGAACGGAGGACCCCGGCCCGTACGACGACGACGCCCTCCACCTCGACGAGCACCGGCGCTTCGCATTGCAGCAGAGCTTTGCCGCGCTGCGCAAAAAAGAGCCGGAGCTGGCGGCGCGTTTCGACGCGCATATCGCACAACACGCCAGGCGGCTGGCGGAAGCGTCCGCTCCCGCCCCGACAGGCGAAACGGAAAGGAAAACGCAATGAAAGAAAAAGAGAAAAAAGAGGAAGAAAAAGAAAAAGAGCTCCTCCCGCCCGAAGAAGAGCGGGAAGAAGCCGCCGCGCCCGCGCCCGCCCTCCCCGCAGAAGGAGAGAGCGAGGCGGCGGCGTGCGAAGCGGTCCGCGCGCAGATGGCGCAGGACGCCCGCTTCCCCGAGTTTGAGCGGCGGCTCCCGGAGACCGAGCGGGTGATCGCCGCGCTGCCGGTGATGGCGGAGCTTCCGCCCGCCGACCGCTATACCCTCGCCTACCTTATCGGCCGGGGACTGGAGAGCGCGCAGAAAAAAGCGCCGACGCCGAAGGAGCTGGTCGACGCGCTGCTCGCCTCCCCGGACGCGGTCCGTCTTTACGAAACGGTCCGCGGACAGGAGCTGGCGGAAAAGGGAGAGGCGATCCCGCCGCACAGCGCCTCCAAGGGGACGGCGACCATCCCCGCCACCGTCAAAAAAGCACCCAAAAATCTGAGCGAGGCAAGGCAGGAGGCCTACGGGTACTTCGGTCTTGACCGCGCCTGACAAGTAAAGGAGAAACAAAATGTCACAGATTCTCACCCAGGTCGAAGCGATCCTGAAAGATAAGTACCAGCCGGCGCTGTCCAATCAGATCTCGACCAATCCTTCCCCCTTTCTGGAGAAGATCAAGCGTGTTCCGCTGACCAACAACACCATCAAATGCGCCGCTCCGATCGGCCTCAACGGCGGTTTCGGCTTCGGCGCGGAGGGCGAGAGCACCCCCGCCTCCGGCGCGCAGCGCTACGCGGAGTTCACCCTCGACGCCGTGGATATGTACGTCGATATCCAGATCTCCAACAAAACGGTCCAGCTTGCCTCCTCCAACGCCGCGGCGATGATCAACGCCCTCGACAGCGAGGTGCAGGGCAGCTACCGCAGCGCGGAGTGGAACCTCTCCCGCGCCCTGTTCGGCAACGGAAGCGGTATTCTGGCCGCCCTCGTCTCGGCGACTACCAACCGTTCGACCTACTCCACCTTCCTTGTAAGCGACGTTTCCAAGCTGATGGAGGGGCTGCGCGTGGACCTTTACAGCTACGCCAGCGGGACGGCGACCGAGGGGACGCTGCTCGACGTCAACAAGGGTGTTCGCATCATCGCCGTCGACCGCAAGCAGAATAAGGTCACCGTGGACTCCCCCTCCATTTCCGCCAGAACGCCTCTGAGCGAGGACGGGATCACGCCGATGGCAACCTACGGCTTCCTTACCGTCCAGAACAGCTATAAGCGCGAGCTCTGCGGACTCGGCGCGATCTATGACGAGAACGCGCCGGCGATCTACGGCGTCAGCAAGGCGGACAATCCCTGGATCCGTCCGATCGTGATCGACGCGGAGTACGAACTCTCCGACCGCGTGCTCTACAAGGCGATCAAGGAGGCGAAAGACTACAAGGGCTCGAAGATCGACCTTGTGATGATGGGGGACGACGCGTTCGCCGCCTATCAGGACTATATGCGCTCGAACAACGTGGTTGTGGCGGACAAGCAGCGTTTCGTCGGCGGCGCCGTCGGCTACAAGATCCTCTGCGGCGCGCAGGAAACGGTGATCGTCAACGAGCGTTTCGTGCCCTCGGAGGAGGCGTGGGGGGTCGATACCTCCGCCTTCCTGCTGGAGGCCACCCCGTGGGAGTTCATGGCCAAGGACGGCGCGGTCTTCCTGCCGATGCCGGGCACCTCGGTCTACCGGGCGCTGCTCACCTCCTACGGCAACCTGCTCTGCACCAATCCGGGCGGCTGCGTCCGTATCACGAACTGCTCAAGCGAGAACGTGTAACCGGAAGGATGACGTTTCGCGGCGCGGGATCTCCCGCGCCGCGGGAAAGGCGGTACCATGCTCAAAAAAACATACGAATACGCCCGCGCCTATTACGGCTGCACGCAGGACGAGTTTCTTCTCGGCTTTAACCGGGCGCAGCAGTACATCTTCGCCCGCTACGGCGGGGAGTACGCCTCGCCCGACGGCGGCGGGATGCGCCGCGTCAGCTCGGTAGAGGAGGAGCTGCCGGTCCGCGAGGACTTCGTCGAGCCGATCCTCGACGCGATCGCCGCCGAAAAAACGGGCGACGAAAAAAAGATGGTGGACTTCGTCACCAAGTGCGATTACTGCTACCGCACCCTCTGGAGAGAGAAGATGCGGGGACGCAGGATCCGGAGGGCGGCGATATGATCTACCGTGCCGAAACCGGGGGACGGGCGCTGATCGCGCAGATCCGCGCGGAACTGCCGATCACGCCCCTGCCGCCGGAAGCCACCTTTCTGCGCTGGCTCTCCTCGCTGGAGGCGCTGCTATGGGGGGAGGTCGTGCGGGAGAAAAAGACCGCCCCCCTCACGGTCGCCGGCGGCCGCTGCTCCCTGTCCTCCCTTCCCGTCGGGACGGGAGAGGGGGACGTGCTTGCCGCCGATCTGACCGCCGTTTACCGAAACGGGGAGGAGCTGCGCCGCGCCTCCTTTGAGGATCTTCTCCTCTTTGCGCCGGAAAGTCCGCTCTGGACGAAAAGCGGGGCAAAAGAGATCGCCGTCGGCGGCGTGGAGGACGGCGCCGTCCTCGACTGCGTCTACCTCGTCCGTCCGGCGGTCCGGACCGGCGCGGAAGAGGAGGACGCGCCCGTCGCGCTGCCGGAGGAGTTTATCGAGCTGGCAGCCTCCAAGCTGCGGGGGGAAGCGTGCCGCCTCGCGGGGGAGGACGCGCTGTGCGCCAAGTGGTTTTCCGATTATAACGCCAAGCTCGAGAGCTTTGCCGCCTGGTGCGACCGGCGGCGGGGAGGTCAGGCATGAACGCGGCGGGGTATCTCCGCGAGGTGCTGCCGGAGGGCGAAAAGAAAAGTCTTTACCGCAAAAAGAGCTTTGCGGGGCTCGACCGGCGGCGCGTGTACGATTCCGGCGCCCTCTCGGAGGGAGAGAACGTCGATACCTCCTGTCTGCCCGCTGTCTCCTCCGCCCGTCAGCCCTCCCTCGTTTCGGCGGGGCGGGAAAACGTCCTCGGGCTCTTTGCGGGCGAGGGGGTCCTCCTCCTCGTTTACCGCAGCGGAAACGAGATCCGCGCCGATCTCCGGCAGGGCGGCGCGGTGCAGAGCGCCGTGCTGAAAGAAAACGCCGGGGACGACCGGGAGCGGCGCTCGGCCGTCGCCTTCCGCTCCTACACCACCCCGCTCGATCCGCTCTCCGGGCAGTACGAACGCCGGCTGCTCGTCTTTCCCGACCGCCTCTCCTGCTCGCTCGACGGCGGGACCTTCGCCTTTACCCCCATCGCGGCGGTGATGCCGGAGCTTTCCTCTGCCGTCGTGCGCGACTCGCGCGTGATCGGCGTCGACGGGGACCGGATCTACGTCTCCGCCTTCAACGACGCCTCGAACTGGGAGCTCGACACGGCGGACGATATCTCCCCCACCCACGCGTGGGCGACCACCTCGCAGTCAAACAGCCGGGCGGGCGGCGGCTTTACCGCCGTTTCGCTCTGCGACGGGGCGCCCGTCTTCTTCCGGCGGGACTATATGCAGCAGCTCTGCGGGACGAAAAACCCCTTCCGCATCGCCGACGTCGGCGCCTGGGGGTGCCTCTCCGGCGAGGCGGCCTGCCCGTGGAAAAGCGCGCTCGCCTTCGCTTCCGACCAGGGGGTGTGGCTTTACACCGGCGGCTATCCGCGCCTGATCAGCGAGCCGCTCGGCGTTTCCGATTGGACGGGAACGCTGCTCGCCGCCTCCGGCGAGCTGCTCTACGTTTACGTTCCCGCGGAGGACCGGATCTTCGTTTACGAGGATACGGCGGACGCGTGGGGCGAGCGGGCGACGGGCGGGGTCGAGGCCCTCGCCTCGGACGGCAAAAACGTCTACGCCGCGGCAGACGGACAGATCCTGCTGCTCGACGGCGGGGACTACGGCGCCTTTTCCTTTTCCTGCGAGGCGCTCTCCCTCGGCACGGCGGAGATGCGCCGGATCAAGGGCATCGCCGTGACGGCGGAGCTGGCGGACGGCGCGGAGCTGGAGGTCTCGCTGACGGCGGGCGGCCGGACGGCGCCCCTCTGCCGCCGGATCGGCGGCGGCATCACCGTTTTGCGGACGGTGCCGGATCTGAAGGCGGACGAGCTGACCCGCCTCTCCTTCTCCGGGACGGGGAAGGTTACGGTCTACGGCGCGACCTTCTCCTTCAGTACGGCCCGTGAGCCGGGAGGCGTGTGATGGAGAAGAGTTTGCGGGAAGAACTGCTTAACCTCAAGCGCGAGGTCCGGCGCCTTGAAGACGAGGCGGTACGCAGCCGCCGGTATCTGACCGATCTGCTCTCCAACCTCGACGGGGAGAATATGCCCGCGGTCAAGGAGTATATCGACAAAGCGGACGGAGAGAACGCCCGGGCGACGGCGGCGGTCCGGCAGACGGCGGCGGAGACCGGCGCCGCCGTTACCCTGCTCGCCGAGAGGCAGACGGCAAGCGAGACGGCGGCCGCCACCCTCTCCGCTCAGGTAAACGACAACGGGGCGCGGATCGCGCTGCTCGTCGAGGGGAGCGCGGGCGGCTACGCCGTCCGGGGCGCGGAGATCGTCGCCGCCGTCAACTCCTCCGGCAGCGGCGTGCGCATCGCGGCGGAAAAGATCGACTTCGACGGCTTTGCGACCTTCGCCCGCGCCGACTCGCTTGCGGGCGGCACGACCGAGATCGACGGCGCCTGCATCCGCACCGGCACTCTCTCCGCCGGGTCGCTGAAGACCGGCGGCAGCGGGACGAGCGGCACCGCGCTTTCCTCCAATCTGATCTTCAACGCGGACGTTCTGACGGCGGCGGATTTCCGCAACCGGGGGATCTATTTCGCCGATCCCGCGCTCTATAACATCTTTATCGACACGGAGAGCCGGGTGAGAAGCGGCGTCGTCCAGCCGGGACAGATCCTGCGGCTCCACTCGCAGGGCGCGATCCGGCTGGAGAGTACCGACGGGGTCTACCTCGGGATGATCGACCCGGACAACCGCGTCGCCACGGTGGGGGATCTCTCCTGCCTCGGTCTCTCCGGCAGGAGAACGGTCAGCGCGGGCGGCTCGGTCCTCACCTTTGAAAACGGGATCCTGACCGCAATCGCGTGAGGCGGCTATGACGGTGGAACTGACGGTAAACGGATCGGAGATCCGCGCAAAAGACCGGATCCTCGCCTCGGGCGCCGGGGGGACGGCGCGGGCGCGTTTCCTTTTTGACGGGTCGTGGGAGGGCTACGTGAAGACCGCGGTCTTTTTCCGCGAGGCGGACAAGCCCTGCCGGGTCCTTCTCGAGGGGGACGCGGCGCTTCTCCCCGCCGCGCTGCTCGCGGAGCCGGGCCGGCTCTACGCGGGGGTCTTCGGCACGAAGGGGGAGAAGACCGCAACGAGCGCCCTCGCCGTGCTGGAGGTGGCGCGCGGCGCCGCGGACGGAGGGCTGCCGCCGGAGCCGGAAGCGTCCGTTTACGCGCAGCTTGCGGACGCGGTGGAAAAAACGCGCCGGGAGACGGCCGACCTTGCCGCCGCCCTGCGGCGGGAAACGGCGGCGTTTGAAGCCCGGCTTTCGGCGGGCGAGGAAACGAGAAAAACGAACGAGGCGCGGCGCGAACAGGCGGAAGCGGAACGCGCGGCGGCCTTTGAGGAGGGGAGGATCGTCCCCCGCGCGCTCTTCGAGGCGCTCGTCGGCGCGCTGGAGGACGCGCTCGGCGTCCGGCTCCGCTTTGAGCGGACGGAGCGGGGGGAGGTCCTCTGCCTGACCGAAACGAAGAATAAAGGAGAACGGATATGACCTGGGAGATCGCCGCGGGACTGATCGCGGCGGGCGGCTTTCTGATCTCGCTCGGCGGGGTGCTGGTCCGGGTGGCGAAAAACCTGAACGACAACACCTCGGCCGTGGTGGAGCTGCGCCGCTTTATGGAAAAACAGGCGGAGAAAAACCGGGAGTTTTACCGGGAGCTGAACGCCCACAACGAACGGCTGATCCGCATCGAGGAACGCTGCGAGAGGGGGTGCGCGCGTGAAAGGGATTGACGTTTCCCTCTGGCAGGGGGAGATCGACTGGAACGCGGTGAAGGCGGACGGCGTTTCCTTTGCGATGATCAAGGCGAGCGAGGGCGGCTCTCCGGCGGAGAGCGGGATCGCCGACCCCCGCTTCCGGCAGAATATCGAAAACGCGTCGGCGGCGGGGATCGCCTGCGGCGTTTATCACTATCTGACGGCAAAAACCCCCGCCGGAGCGCGGGAGGAGGCGGACTTCTTTCTCGAGACGATCCGCCCGTTTGCCGGAAAGATCGCGCTCTGGGCGGCGGCGGATATGGAAACGGGGGAGGGGCTTGACCGGACGGCGCTGACCGATACCGCGCTCGCCTTTCTCCGCCGGGTGGAGGAGGGCGGCTTTTCGCCGATGCTCTACGCGAATACCGACTATATCCGCAACCGCTACGACTACGCGCGCCTCAGCGCCTACCCCCTCTGGTACGCCTGCTGGTACGACGCCGCGGGGGAGGAGGAGCGGCCGGAGCGGACCTTTCCCTTTGCGATCTGGCAGCAGGGGATCGGCCGGGTCGCGGGCGTTTGCGGCGCGTGCGACGTTGACTACGGCTTCTTTTCTCTCCCCCGGGAGGAGCCGGCGGACGGAAAAACGGAAGACGCGCCGGCGGAGAGCGGAGAAACGCCCGCGGACACCCCCGCGGCGGAGGAACCCGCGGAAACGTCCGGGGAAACGCCGGCGGACGTCCCCGCGCCGGCGGAGAGCGGAGAAACGCCCGGGGAAGCGCCGGCGGCGGGCGCCGCGCCGAAAGGAAAGCGGCTTGCAAAGATCCTTTGCCGGATCCTGCGGTTTCTCTTGCGGCTGCTCGGGGGAGAGAGTGAAACGGAAAGGAGAAAATCATGACGGAAATGATCATCGGCATTCTGATCAAAGCGGTCCTCGCGGCCGCGGGGGCGGTACTGACCACCTATCTCGTCCCCTTCCTCAAGGAAAAACGCCTCTACGCCGTCGTCAAAAAGGCGGTGGAGGCGGCGGAAAAACTGTCGCAGAACGCGCGCTTCGACAAAAAGGAGTACGTTTTCTCGGTCCTGCGTTCGCGCGGGGTGCGGATCACGCCGGAGGTCGACGCGGTCGTGGAGGGGTGCGTGCTGGAGCTGGATCTTCTGCTCTCCGGGCTCTTTTCCTCTCCGGAAGAATGAGCGGCAAACCACAATATAAATAAGGAAGGAAACGGATATGGCATACGATCCTTATCAAAAGGCGGAACGCGCCATGCGGGGAAAGAAGAAAAAGCGTTCTTCCTCCGTGGGCGGGGAAAGCGCTTCTTCTGCGCCCGCCTACGACCCCGCCGCCGCGCTCGCCGCGGCGGGAGCCGAACGAGAACGCGTGACCGACCGGGCGCTGACAAACGCCGACGAGTCCGCCGAGCGCTACCGCGCACTCTACGAACAGGCGGCAAGCGGGGAAAAGACCCCCGCCTACGGCGAGGTCTACGAACGCTTTTCCGGGAAAGGGAAGAGCGCGGCGCTCGCGGCGATCGGGGAGGGGGCGGCGGAGAACGCCGGCAATATCGACAGCTACGCCGCCGCCAACGCCCACCGCCAGAATCTCGCCTACCTCACGGCGGGCGCGGAAGCGGCGGAAAAAGCGGAACAGAGCTACTACGACCGGCTGCTTGCGATCCTCTCGCAGGCGGCGGACGGGGAAAACGGCCTCGCAAAGACCCTGCTCTCCTCCGTCGGGGAAGGGGAAAAGACCGCGGCGGGCATCGTGACCGCCCGGGAAGCGGAGGAAACGAAGCGCTATCTCGGCGAGCTTGACCGCGCCGCCTCCGACTACAAGGCGGATCTCACCTATCAGGCAAACCTCTACGCCACCGACGCAAGCGAGCGCGCCAAACGGTACGAGAGCGATCTCGACTACGCCGCCCGCCTCTATACGGCGGACCGCAGCGCGGAGGCGAGAAGGTACGAAAGCGACCTCGACTACGCCGCCAAGCTCTACGGCAGCGACCGCGACTACGAGGCGAAGGTCGCCGTTGCTTCGATCGGGAAAAACGGCGGAGAGGGCGGGGGGAAGATTTCCTATCCCGCGATCGAACCGACCGACACCGCGGCCCGGCGGGTCGACAAGTACGTTCAGCTCCTCACGGACGCGTATCCCGAATACAAAGAGGAGATCCTCAAGGCCTTTTTCTACCGCGGATAACGGAAAAACACCGTGTTTTGTTGCTTTTGCACAAAATGCGGTGTTTTTTTGACGAAAAGTTCTACACGAAAAAAAGACGGAAAGATGATTTTTTTCTTGAAACGGCGGAACTCTTCTGTTATAATATACGAGCTTGATATGCGATGAAGCGGGAGATTGCCGCCGGAAGGCGGGTAACTTCCGTGGAGTATGTCCGATAACCGGGCGACAGCAGGCAAACCCGTTGCGTTTTGCTTTCCCGGATCCTTTTTGCCGACGGACAAAAAGGGTTCCGTTTATTTTTGAAAGCAAAAGAAACACACGGAAAGGTGTGCAAAGGGTTGATCGCCCATCATTTCTTCATTTTATTAAGGAGGCAGAAACAATGGCAGTCAACCAGAAAATCAGAGTGCGTCTCAAGAGCTACGATCACAAGCTCATCGACGCGGCGGCGCAGAAGATCGTCGAAGTCGCCAAGCGCAACGGCGCGGCGGTTTCCGGCCCCGTGCCGCTCCCGACGGAGAAGGAGATCGTCACGATCCTGCGCGCGGTCCACAAGTACAAGGACAGCCG
>CAMKAU010000037.1 GCA_946410595.1 uncultured Clostridia bacterium | reverse complement strand
GACCAGCCGCGCGAGCCGGAGGGCGGGGGTGCGCTTGTCGTGCGGGTGGATGTCGTAGGGGTCGCCGCAGTCGGTGATGCAGGCGAGGTAGTTATCCGGCAGCTCGCGCGCCGCGCGCTGCTGCTGCTCCCGCAAAAAGGGGAAGCCGAAGGTGTCGGACTGCGGGTTGTCCGGCGTGCCGGCGAGGAAGGGGGCCAGCTCCACCGCGTAGAAGGGGAGCTTCGGCTGCAAAAACGCCTCCCGCCAGGAGCGGAGCAGAACGTCGTAGCGTTCCAAGTAGGTACGGCTGCGGGAGTCCGTTTCCCCCTGATACCACAAAACGGCGCGGATCCCGTAGGGAACGAGGTGGGAGACCATCGTTTCCCAGAGCCCGCCGGGGCGGTCGGAGGAGTATTTGCCGTAGGGAAAGCCCGCGGGGCGCGGGCGCTGCCCGTCGGCGGCGTAGGCAAAGAGATGCCCGTATAATTTCGTGTTCTCAAAGGTATGGGAACTGTACCTGCAGAACTCCGCCATCTGTTCGATATAGGTCCGGTAGAGCGTTTCGTACTCTTCGTCGCTATACTTCGCGCAGCAGCGCTGCCAGACGGCCCAGTCCTCCCGGAGCGCCGGCTCCGTGGTAAACCGCTCGGTCGGGATAAAGGTGCGGATCGGCCGTCCGCCCCAGTTGCAGGAGATCATGCCGACGGGAACGCCGAGCTTTTCCCGGATGAAAAGCGCAAAGTATAGACCAAGCCCGGAAAAGCGCAGGGCGCTATCCTCGGTCGCCGTCTGCCAGACGGCGTCTTCGCTGTACGTCGACTCAAAATGGCGGTTATAAATCGCCTCGCCCTCGCGGTAGCGCCGCGGCGAGGTGTAAAGCCGGATCCCGCCGGCGTCGGCCGCGGCGCATTTCGCCGCTTCAAAGCCGCCGTCGCACCGGAAGAGCGGCATCTCGGCGTTCGACTGGCCGGAAACGAGGAAGACCTCGCCGACGTAAAGATCGGTGAGAACGGTCTTTTCCCCGTTCAGATCCGCTTCCATCGTATAGGGTCCGCCCGCCTCCATCGGCGGCAGCGTCGCGCACCAGCGGCCGTTTTCGGCGTCCGCCTCGGCGGTATGACCCGCCAGCCGGATCACGGCGTGCCCCTCTCCCGTCCCGAAGACGCGGATCGGCATCCCCCGCTGGAGGACGGCGCCGTCTGTAAAAACGCTTTCCAGTTTCATACTGTTTTACTCCTTACTGTCTGTTTGTTTTGTCAGCGTACCGGTCCGCAGATAAAGGCCGTTCGAGGTGCTCTTTCCGTCCGCGCCGACGGTCCCGCCCTGCGCAAAGCAGTAGAGCTTGTCCCGGTAGTAGGTCATCGAGGGCCAGACCGCAAAGTCGGTCGTGGTAAAGGGGTTGACGAGGACCTTTTCAAAGTCGGCGGTCCCGATCGTGTCCCGGTCCGCGTAGGTAACCTTATCTTTGGAGATGAGGACGTTCATAATGCTGTTGTGGACGTTATCTTCCCCGGCGGTGGTGCCGCTGTATTGGGTCGCCTGGCAGGAAACGGCGATCCGCCCGTCCGGCAGGGTAACGATATAGGGGGCGCCGGCGTAATGGTTTGTGATCGTGGGGGCGTAGATCGTTTTCGGGTCGCTCCAGCGGATCCCGTCCTCGGAGAAGAGGATGCGGATCACAAAGGGGTAGTTTTTGCGGTCGTGGCTCGATTCGATCACCATCGCCATCGACCCGTCGGATAGGGTGGCGAGCACCGGCATCCCGTCGCGGGAGTTGTGCTTTTCGCCGTCGGAGGCGACGATCGGATCCCCGAAGGTCGCCGTCGTCTCGTCGTAGAGGTGGAGGATGATATTCTGATAGGTCATCGAGGAGACGAAGGGGTAGCCCTTCGCCGATCCGCCGATGCAGTCGCTTGCGTAATAGATCCCGAGCCGCCCGTCGGGCAGGTAGATCATGTGCGGCTCCCAGAAGCCGGTGAACTTGTCGCCCTGATAGGTGTTTTCCGCCACGATCTTCGGCTCGCTCCAGGTCCTTCCCCCGTCGGAGGAGAGGGCGAAGCGGATCGAGGAGTAGAAGGGGGAGGAGCCCTTCGCCGTGTGGGCGCGGCAGGCCGCCATCAAAGTCCCGTCCTTCAGCTCAAAGACGTTTGCGTTGGAGGAGGTAAGCGTCTTTTTCCCGTCCGGGGATTTGAAGACCGGGGTCACGGCGATCTGCTCGCCCCACTTTTTCCCGTCCTCGCTCTTTTTCACGCAGATCCGGTTGCCCGACGAGTAAGCGACGATCGCGGAGCCGTCCGAGAGCCCGATCATCCGCGCGTATCCGCCGTCGGTAAAGCTGATCGCGCTCCCGTCCCATTCGAGCGGAGAAACGGTTACGTCCTTTGAGTTCACTTCCAGATCTCCTTCCAGTTTCAGTTCGCCTTTGGTCTCGCCGACGAGGTTGGCGGTAAAGTAGCGGACCGCCGCGGCGGTGGCTTCCTCGTTGCGGCCGATCAGGTAAAGGGCGTTTTCCTCCGCCTTGATGACAAACTCTCCCGCCTTGAGCGTCTTGCGCAGCGCGGCGCTTTCCTCCCGGTCGGTCCGGCCGACGAGGATCACCTTCCGGCTCTCCCCCCCGCTCTCCGCGGGGATCTCGGCGTCCTCCTTCATCTCCAGGATCACGCCGATCTTCTCCCGGATCTCGCGGTAGAGACGCATGGCGTTCGACCGGCCGTATTCCTCTTTGGCCGAATAGAGGATCACGTATTCGCTCTCCCCGCCAAAGGCAAGGACAAGCTCGGCCGGCGTATCGGGCGCGGCGGAGCCGCCCTCCGTTCCGCCGGGGTCCGCCGGCGCGGTTCCGGCGCAGGAAAACAGCGCCGGACAAAGCATAATCAAAAGCAAAAATACGATCGTTTTTTTCATCGGTTTTCTCCGTAAAAGCATTGTCCTTATTTTACAATATCTCCGCCCGAAATACAAGCGGGAAGGGAAAAAAACCGCTTTTTTGAAAAGAAGTCTGTCTTTTTTGCAAACGGACGGAAAAAGCCGCCGTCCGGAGAAGCCGGACGGCGGCGTGAGAGCGCGTTACGCCTGTGGGAGTTTGGCTTTGGTCATAATGATTCTGCCGCTTGGCTGGTTGGTCCCGCAGTAGATATAGAGATAATCCCCGTGGATGAACATGCCGGACCAGAGCTGCGTATAGCCGAGGGAATAGGAGAAGGCGGAGAAGGGCTCGGTGAAGTTCGTCGATTTGAGATCCTTGATCGCCACGCCCTTTTCCGAGAGGACGACCTTGATCGACTTGTCGTTATTGGAGTTCCCTTCCTCCGCAAAGGGGGTGCCGAGGGAGTCTTCGTTCGACTGGAAGGAGATCGCCAGCCGCCCGTCCGGCAGCTCGATGCAGAAGGGAGCGCCGCAGACCGCCTTGCCGGAGGAGGGGAAGTAGGCGCAGGTGAGGTCGGTCCACGTCACGCCGTCCGCGGAGTAGATCAGGTAGGGGAGGAGGATGTTGCCCTTCGACGTCTTATAGCGGTTCGTCTCGACCGAGCAGATATAGCCGCCCGAGGAGAGCTCGTGCCAGATCGGCATCCCGTTTTTCTTGGTGTTCTTGCCGTCGTTCGACTCATACTCGGCGATCGACCAGGTGCGGCTCGCCTCGTCCCAGACGGAGATATCGGTGCTGGCGATCTTCGGGTTTGCGTAAACCGACATCCCGATCGCGTAGAAGCAGGTCAGGCGGCCGTTCAGATAGCCGAAGTACGGCTCCCAGAGCCCGACCGAGCTTTTGACGTTGTGCTCCTGCAGCTCGCGCACGATTGAATGGGGCGTGAACGTCTCGCCGTTGTCCGTGGAGGACTGGACGCGGATGGAAGAATAGAAGTCGCCGGCCGTTTTGGGGATATCCGGGTCGTTGGAGCGGTAGGCGACGAGGATCTCGCCGCTCTCCAGCTGGATGATATCGGCGTTGGCGAGGGTCTTGGTCTGGTCCTCGCCGTAGAAGAGGACTTTCGGCATCGTCCAGGTTTTGCCCTCGTCGGAGCTGAAGCAGCCCTTCATCGCCTTTTTGCCGCTGTCCTTTTCCGGCCAGACGCAGAAGAAGCGCCCGTCCTGCAGGACGTAGATGCGCGCGTAGGGGGAACCGGCGGTCAGAGCGACCAGGGTGGACTTCTGTTCAAACTCGATCCCTTCCGTCCCGAAGATCCGTTCTTCCTTTTCCGTTGTTTTTGCCGTGTCGCTTGCCGGCGTCTCCGCCGTTTCGCTCTCCGCGGCGGTCGTGTCCGCCGGCGCGGCGGGGACGCAGGAGACAAGTAAGAGCAGGGCAAGGAGAAGAGAGCAGAAGATCTTGATTTGTTTCATGGCGTTCCTCTCGTTTGGAAAGGCGCGCCGGCGGGAGCCGGCGCGCCGTGGATCCTTACAATCAGTATTGTTTTTTGAGTTTTTCGATCTGCGCGTTGAGCTGAGCGACCCTCTCCTCCGCCGCGGCGCGGACGGATTCGTAGGTGGAGGCCCAAGCGCCGCTCTGACCGTTTTTGACGTAGTTATACATCACGGTATTCAGACTGCCGATCGTGTAATAGTGTCCGATATCCACGAATTTGTTTTTGAAGATGATGTCAAGGCAGAACGCGCTCTCCTCGTCGCGGACCTTTTCGCCCACAAGCGTCTTTTGATAGTAGGCGGGGGAGGTGGTCTGCGAGGAGTAGTAGCCGAGCAGGTCGAGGACCGTGCCGGTCCGCTCCACGTCCGTAAGAACGTAAGGCACGCAGGAGACGGAGGCAAGCCCGGCGGAGAAGGTGCAGTACCAGCGGTCCTGCTTTTCGTCAAAGCGCGGGTTCGGGAGGATGCCGTAGTCGGTATCCATATCGCGGA
Source organism: uncultured Clostridia bacterium (assembly GCA_946410595.1). Classification (GTDB taxonomy): domain Bacteria; phylum Bacillota; class Clostridia; order Oscillospirales; family CAG-272; genus RUG12395. The sequence goes on along the minus strand of CAMKAU010000037.1, from coordinate 14,082 downwards.
AACGGGAAACCTCGTTGAAGAGGGACATCAGAAACATCGCGTTCCCTTCGGAGAAGATCGCGGGCCAGCCCTTGCCGCCCGTCATCGTCTGGAAGTTGATGCTCCAATCCGCCTGTTCGATCGAGGTAAACTTGTCCACGATATCGGTAACGCGGGGATTGCCGAGGGTCAGCTCGATCAGACCGCCGTCGTTTACCTTGGCGATCCGCTCGCCCGCCGCCTGGATGGAGGCGTACATCTCGTCGCACCACAGCTCCAGCCCGTACTGGTCGTTGGAGTCCATGATATCGTCGCCGTTGAGATCATCCTTGACGCCGCTGCAGACCTCCGCCAGCGCGTCGAGCGTCCACTTGCCTTCTCTGACGAGCTCGTAGACGTCGGGTCCGTCCGGGACCTTTTCCTGATACATCGCTTTGTTGAAGATCACGCAGTACATATAGTCGTCCACGCAATGGCTGACGTCGCCGCTGGTGAAGAAGACGGAGCCCGCGATCTTCACGCCGGCCGTCATCGTCTGATCCCACCACGGTTTGGAAAGATCGAGCGTGGGGATCTCCGACATATCGTAGAGCTCGCCGTTCGAGGCGATGGGGGCGATGGTGTAGGTATGGACGACCGCGTAGTCGTACATCGGGTCGCTCGCGCTGTAGGATTTTTCCAGCAGCGCGCCGCCCTCCTGATGCTTGCCGATCCGCTCGTCCACGTCAAGCAGGACGCCGTGCTTTTCCAGCATCGTCGCATTGCGGTCGTAGATCGCCTTGTCCATCACCGACTGGTCGTCCTTGTAAAGGAAGTCCTGCGGCGGACGGGTGGAGCGGGTCGCCACAAGGATCTTGAAGGAGTAGTCCTCATATTTCGCGTCCGGGTTGACGGGGAGGACGTCCGACTCCTCGGGGAGCGTTTCCTGCGGCGCCGTCAGATCCGAGGTCCCCTTCGGGTCGGCCGGATCCTTTTGGCAGGAGGCGAGCAGAAGGACGGATCCGAGGAAGAGAAGCAGAGCAAGAAAAGCAGAAAGGAAGCGGTTTGCTTTCATCACGTTTCTCCTTGAAAAAAGTTTTCAGGTTACACTTTTATTGTAAAAAGAAACAACCCTTTTGTCAATCAAAAAAACATAATATCATGTATGAAAAATATTGACAGCGGCTTTGGAAAAAGAAAAAAGCCGACGGAAGGGGTTGAAAAAAAGAGAAGAAGGGAGTATGATAAAAGCAGAATACCGAGAAGCAGAGGAAAAGATGGCGGATTATATCCAATACGGAAACGAAAAACACTATTTTCTCAATACGCATCCGAAAAACTCACATAACGGTCTCTATCTGATCCGGATGGGCGAGACCTTCCCGAGCAGCGAGTATTATATCGAACGCTACGGGAAAACGCGGCTCGCCTCTCTCGGCGGGATATTCGTTCTCGAATACGTGATCGGGGGAGAGGGCTATATCGAGTGCGACGGGAGGACCGAGCACGTCTCGGGCGGGGATTTCTATTTTCTCAACCGCGGGTTTTCCCACCGGTACTACGCGGGAAAAAAGAACCCGTTCCACAAGATCTGGATCAACTGCGCCGGGCCGTTTATCGCCGGCCTCGTCGCCGCGCTCGGCATCGACGGCGGGGCCTGGATCGCGCATTTCGAGGCGGAGCCCTATTTCCGGCAGATCCAGTCGCTGCTTACCGCTCCTCCACCCCGAAACCTGGACAAGCTCTACGACCAGGTCGCGCTGATCCTGACCGAGCTGCTCCTCTCCGCCGCTTCCTCGCAGCGTTCGCTCGACGAGGGCAAGGAGGACGTCGTCTACGAGATCCGGCGGTTTATGGATTCGGAGGTCAATCTCCGCACCTCGCTTGACGAGATCTGCTCCCTCTTCTATCAGAACAAATCGTACCTGATCTACCGCTTCCGCCGCGCCTTCGGCATCACCCCGCACCAGTACCTGCTCCGGCGCAAGATGGAGGCGGCGCGGGAGATGCTGGCCGCCGGCGGCATGCAGATCAAGGAGATCTCCGCGCTGCTCGGTTTTTCCAACCCGCAGTATTTTTCCTCCGCGTTCCGCAGTGCCTGCGGAATGACGCCGCTCGAATACCGGGAAAAGGCGCGCCGCGAACAGCACCGGGAGGAGGACAAGATTTTTCCCGACGAGAAAGGATCGAACGTATGACAGCCTGCCGTTTTGCCCGCCGCGCCGCGGCGTTTTGCCTCGCCCTTATCCTCTCTCTTTCCCTCGCCGCCTGCGCGGGCGCAAAGCCGGAAGACACGACGGCGGCGCCGAGGATCACCGTCCCCGCGGGGTCGGAGACGGAGAGCGTTTCCCCGGTCACGGCGGGACCGGGCGGGGACGCGACGGACGCGCCGGAAACCAAAACGCCGGAGACGACGGCTCCCGAGACGGAGGCGCCCCCCGTGCCCCGCGCGAAAAGTCTTACCTTCCTTGCCTGCGGGGACAACATCGTCCACGACGCGATCATCGAAGACGCGGCCAAACGGGCGAACTCCACCCACCCGAACTACAATTTTTACGATATGTACAAGGGCGTCGCCCCGCTGATCGCGAAGGCGGATATTTCCTTTATCAATATGGAGGGCTGCGTGGCCGGTCCCTCGTTCGGCTATCACGGCTATCCCTTCTTCAACGCCCCGAACGAGATCGGGACCACCTTTACCGAGCTCGGCTTTGACGTGATCAACCTCGCCAACAACCACATGATGGACTATGAGGAGGCGGGCTACGCCGGGACCGTTTCCTATTTCCGGTCCCTTCCCGTCACCACGATCGGCGGCTATACCAAAGCGGATTACGACACACTCCGCGTCGTGGAGAAAAACGGCATCCGCGTCGCCTTTCTTTCCTACGCCACGATGATCAACTTTTCCCGGCAGCTCCCCTCGGGCAGCGAATACCTGATCCCCTACGCGCGGGAGGCCGATATCACGCGCCAGATCGGGCTCGCGAAGGAAAGCGCGGACTTCGTCGTCGTTTCGATGCACTGGGGCGGCGAGGACGACTTCACCCCCAACGCGGAGCAGACGCGGCTCGCCCGGCTCTGCGCGGACCTTGGCGCCGACGTGATCGTGGGGCATCACAGCCACACCGTGCAGCCCGCCGCCTGGCTCACGGGAAAGAACGGCAACCGCACCCTCGTGACCTACTCGCTCGGCAACTTCATCTCCACGATGCACTATTCGCAGAATATGGCGGGGGCGATGCTCTCCCTCACCTTCAACCTCTCCGCCTCGGGGGAAAAGTCCGTCTCGGACGTCCGGATCATTCCCACCGTCACCCATTACAGCCTGCAGCGGGACGGCCTGCAGATCTATCTCCTCTCCGATTACAGCGAGGAACTGGCCAAAAAGCACGGCTCCACCCTGAAAAACGCGTTTTCCTACGAGATCCTCAAACGCTACTACAACGTGATCCCCGCGGAGTTTTTGCGGTAAAAGAAAGAAAAACGGCGAAGGAAGCTCCTTCGCCGTTTTTTCCGTCCGGTCATTTTTTTCCGTTTTGTTCGTAGTCCTCGACCTCTTTTTTCCAGCCCTTGCGGATCGGCTTGCTGTTCCGCAGATCGGAGATCGCGCAGCTGACCGCCTCAAAATTGAGCGCGGTGCCGGCCGCGTCGCAGCGGTAGGTCGCGGCGCGTTCCCGCTCGATGCCGAAGCGGGCGGCGGTCTCCACCGCGTCGATATTCGCGCCGAGGAAGAGAAACTCCCACCCCTCCTCTTTTTTAGCGAGGATCATTTTTTTCACCTTGTCGGAGGTGAAACGGCGGCTGGCGTTCTCCATCCCGTCGGTGGTGATAACGAAGAGGGTGCGGGCGGGGACGTCTTCCTTTCGCGCGTACTTGTGGATCTTTTCGATGTGGCGGACCGTCTCCCCGATCGCGTCGATCAGCGCGGTGCAGCCGCCGACGGCGTACTCCTTTTCGGTCATCGGGGGGATCGCCTCCAGGGGCAGGCGGTCGTGGAGCGTTTCGCTCTCGTTTGAGAAGAGCACGGTCGTGACCAACGCGCCGCCCGGTTCCCGGCGCTGCTTTTCGATCATTGCGTTGAAGCCGCCGACCGTGTCGCTCTCCAGCCCCGCCATCGAGCCGCTTTTGTCCAGGATGAAGACCAACTCCGTTTGGGTGTTTTTCGTTTCGTTTGCCATGTTTGTTTCCTCCGTTTTTCGGTTTTGTTTTTCGGTTGCGTGATCATGATAACAGAAAAACGGAGGGAAATGGTCGCCTGCGAGGCGACATTTTTTCAGGCGCCGAGCAGGGCCTGGTCAAAAGAGAAAAGCGCCTCGTTGATGCGGTAGATATCGTAAACGCCCCGCTCGAGGAAGTAGGTCACGATCACGTCGAAGCGGGAGGACCGGGAGAGGGCGAAGCCGGCTTTTTCCAAGAGCTCCCGCGTTTCGGGAAGGGAAAGCTCCAGCGCAACGGCAAACGCGAGCGCCGTCTGCTTGCTCGTGCGGTACTCTTTGTTCGAGCGGATCTTGGAAAAGAGCTTGCGGTCCACGTTCGCCTTCTTGTAGCAGGCGGCGTCGGTCATCCCCTTTTCGTCGATCTTGCGCAGCAGCATCTCGGAAAAGCTTTCGTCCAGTTCCTTCACGGCGGTCTCAAGCGGGACGTCCGCTGCGGCCGCGCAGAGGCACGCCTCTTCCGCTTCCGCGTCCGCGGGAGCGTTTTTTCGGAGAAAAAGAGCGGCGGGCGCTTTCCGTTTCGCCGCGGCTTCCCGGAAGAGGGAGGGGCGGCGGGAGACGGTCTCCTCCCGCGCGGGCGGATCGCTTGCGGGGAAGGGGAGCGGTTCTGCGCTTTCCGGGAAAAAATCATTCTTCCGGTAGAAAAAGAGGGTCACGGTCATCTCGCTGCGCGTGAGGAAGGCAAGGATCGCCTCTTTGGCGGCGGCAAAAGCCGCGTCTTTCGGGTATCCGTAGGCGCCGGAGGAGATCAGCGGGAAGGAAACGCGCTCGCATCCGCGCGCTTCCGCCTCCTCAAGGCAGCGCCGGTAGCAGGAAAGGAGCAATGCCCGCTCGCCTGCTCCGCCCCCCTGCCAGACGGGGCCGACCGTATGGATCACGTACCGCGCGGGGAGACGGTAGGCGCCGGTCGTTTTCGCGTCCCCCGTCGCGCAGCCGCCGAGCCCCCGGCATTCTTCCAGAAGACCGGGGCCCGCCGCGCGGTGGATGCAGCCGTCCACCCCGCCTCCGCCGAGCAGGTCGGGGGCGGCGGCGTTGACGATCGCGTCGGTTTCGTACGCGGTGATATCGCCTTCTCGCAGAAAAAAGGGCATGGTTCGTTCTCCTTTTCGGGTTTTTCGTTCGCCCGGGCCGTTCTCTCTTGCAAAACACCGCGGACTGTGCTATCCTTTTGGTATCGGAGGAGCGTATGCAGACGATCGATCAGGCGCTGGAAAAACTGGCGCGTTCTCCGTTCCGTTCCCGCTTTCATCTCTCGCGGGAGGACCGGATTTATATCGAAGAAAAGGGGATGGAAACGATCCGCCGCCATTGCGCGGATTTCGTCGGAAAACGGCTCGCGCCGGCCGACCCGCCAAACGACGGCGCGCAAACGCCGATGCGGGGACATCCCGTTTTCAAGGCGCAGCACGCCTGCGCCTGCTGCTGCCGGGGGTGTCTCGAAAAGTGGTATCGGGTCAAAAAGGGAACGCCGCTTTCCCCCGAAGCGCAGAAAAAGATCGTGGATCTGCTCATGGCGTGGATCGAACGGGAATATGATCGGATATGACGGGAGGTTTTTTCCGTCAGAGCCGGTTTTGCTTTTTGACGGCGTCGGCCAGCGCCCGCAGCTCGCCGAGCCGCCTGTCAAAGAAGAAACGGTAGCTCTCGCAAAAGCGGTTTTCCGTCAGCCCGGGCTCGCGGTCGCGGCGGCATCCGCCGCCGCAGAGAAAGAGATACCGGCAATCGCGGCAGCTCTCCGGCCGCCGGCTCCCCTCCTCGGCAAAGCGCCTTGCGGCGGGGCTTGCCGCCATCCGGGCAAACGAGCTCTCGCGCACGTTGCCGAGCTTCCACTCATCCAGCGCGTAAAAATCGCAGGGGTAGACGCTGCCGTCCGCCTCGCAGAGAAAATAAACGCCGCACCGTCCGCTCATCCCGCAATGCTCCGGCGGGTAACCGAGCAGGATCGAAAGATAGTTGTCCATCCTCCGTTCCCGGACGGGCGCGGAGGAGAAGAAGGCGGCGCGGTAACGGTCGAAGATCCCGACCAGCGCCCGGCCGTAGGTCTCCGCGCGCAGCGAAAAGGCCGTTTCCTTTCCGTCGAGCGCGTCAAGGCAGGGAATAAACTGCAGATGCCCGCAGGGCGCCAGCTCCTCCCAGACCTCGCCGATCCGGGCGGCGGACCGCTCGGTCAGCACGCAGAGAACGTTATAGTCAACGCGATGCCGCCGGAGGAGGGAGATCCCCCGCCGCACGGCTTCGTAGGATCCCGCGCCGCCCGCGTCCGCGCGCAGCGCGTCGTGGATCTCTTTCGGCCCGTCGAGCGAAACGCCGACGAGAAACCCGTTTTGCGAGAACAGCTCGCACAGCTCGTCCGTCAGCGCCGTCGCGTTCGTTTGCAGCGCAAAGGCGACCGGCAGGCCCCGCGTGTTAGAGCGGCCGACCTCCGCGAGAAAGGATCGGTAAAAGCCGGCGCCCGCCAGCGTCGGCTCCCCTCCCTGGAAGGAGAAGGAAACCGCCCCGTCGGCGTAGAAAAACGCCTTGCGGATCAGCGCGCGCGCCGTCTCCTCCTCCATCACGCCGCGGCAGGGCTCGGCGCGGCGGGAGGTTTCGTCGGCGTAAAAACAGTACCGGCAGCGCAGATTGCAGGAGCCGGAGACCGGCTTGATCATAACGTGGATCGGCGGCATGGAAACACTCCTTTTCTTTCGCTTTTTATTTTAGCACACGCCTCAGGCGATGGCAATTCTTTTTTGAGAACGGGACCGATAATCTTTTTTACGGATGGTGGAAAGATGGAAAAACGCCCGAATATCCTCTGGCTTTGCAGCGATCAGCAGCGCTTTGACACTCTCGGCTGTTACGGCAACCGATTTGTCCGCACGCCTAACCTCGACCGGCTGGCGGAAAGCGGCGTTCTCTTTACCCGCGCCTACTGCCAGAACCCGGTCTGCACGCCCAGCCGCGCCTCCTTTCTGAGCGGGCGGTATCCGCGGACCTGCCGCGCGCGCCAGAACGGCAAGAATATCCCTGAGGAGGAGATCCTCGTCACAAAGCTCCTGCGCGACGCGGGCTATACCGGGGGGCTCTCCGGCAAGCTGCACCTCTCAAACTGCCATCCCTCTGTCTGCCCGGCGAAGGAGCGCCGCATCGACGACGGCTACGACGTCTTCGACTGGAGCCACGACCACGGCAACCCCTTCTCCTGGGAGGGCAACGAATACGCAAAATGGCTGCGGGAGCAGGGGGTGGAGCCCTCTCCGCGCCCGCGCCCGTTCCGGGAGGACAGCCGCTACGTGCGCGTGGGGATGCCGCCGGAGCTGCACCACAGCAAATGGTGCGCCGACCGCGCGATCGCGTTTATGGAAACGGCGAAAGAAAAAGGAAGGCCGTGGTTTTTCTCGCTGAACTGGTTCGATCCGCACCATCCCTTCGACCCGCCGGCGGAATATCTGGAGCGGTATCTCCCGATCCTCGATCAGCTCCCGCTCCCGAACTACGAGCCGGGCGAGCTGGAGGATAAATCCTCCCTGCAGCGCAGCGAACATCTCGGCGCCTACGGCAAGGCGGGCAGCTTTGCCTACGACGAAATGAGCGAATACGATCACCGGCTGCTGCGCGCCTCCTACTACGCGATGGTCGACTTCCTCGACGTACAGGTCGGGCGGCTTCTCTCTTATCTCGAGGAGAGCGGACAGCTCGAGGGTACGATCATCCTTTTCCATTCCGACCACGGGGAAAGTCTCGGAGATCACGGGATGTACCTGAAGGGGGCGTATTTCTACGAGGGCAGCGTACACGTGCCGCTGATCGTTTCCTGGAAAGGGCATTTCCAAAGCGGCGTGCGCTCGGAAGCGCTGGCGGAGCTGACCGACCTCGCGCCGACGCTGCTGGACGCGTGCGGACTGCCCGCCTGCCCCGGGATGCAGGGGAGATCCCTTTTCCCCCTGCTCACCGGCGCGGCGCCGGCCGGCGCCTTCCGGGAGGACGTTTACTGCGAGTTCTGCAAGACCGACAAAAACGGAGACCCCGTCGCCTTCTGTACGATGCTCTTCGACGGGCGCTATAAACTGACAAAGATCCACGCGCTGGCGCCGCGCTACGCCGCGGACTGCGAGGGGGAGCTTTACGATCTCGCCGCGGATCCCGCGGAGCGCCGTAACCTCTACCGGGACCCGGATCACGCGGAGATCAAGGCGCGGATGCTTGAAAAGCTGTGCGACCGCATCGCCCTGACGGCGGATCCCCTGCCGCTGACGACCGCTCCCTGGTAAAACGCCCGCCCGGAAAACACTTTGCTCTCTTCGGTTGACTTTTTCCCCCGGGCGTGATATACTACCTGTAATACAATAATCGGAGCACTCTGCTTTGATAGAACCGTAGAGGTCCGAAACGAAAGATGAACGAGTATAACAGAGGGTGTGACGGAGGAGGGAAGACGCCGTCCGACCGTCCCTCCCTTTCCGTCAAACGCAATCTGATCTGGATCCTGCTTTTTCTTCTCCTCACCGGTCTGGTCGCGATCCTGCTCAACCGTTGCGCGGGTCTGACGCTGCGCGGCTTCTTCGCCTCGCTGCGGCATATCGATCCCCCCTTCGTTTTGTGCGCGGTCCTCGCCCTGTTCGGTTACGTTTTCTGCGAGGGGCGGGCGATGGCGTCGGTCGGCGCCGCGATCGGCGCGCCGATGGGGCCGGTACGCTCCACCCTCGTCTCCTCGACCGAGCTGTTCTTTTCCGCGATCACGCCCTCGGCCTCCGGCGGGCAGCCCGCCGCCGCGTTCTTTCTCACGCGGGGCGGAACGCCTCTCCCGAAGACGACGGTGATCCTGATCAACAACACCCTGCACTATATGCTCACGCTTCTGGTGATGGGAACGGCGGCGCTCGCGCTGCAGTTCCCCCTGATCGCCTCTTTTCCCCCCGTTTTGAAGATCCTGCTCGCGTTCGGCTTTTTTCTCAATCTGCTGGCGTTTTCCGTCTGCCTTCTGCTGCTCTGCCGGCGGGAGCTCGTGCGCAAGATCTGTTTTCCCGCTATCCGCTTTCTCTCCCGGATCCGCCTGATCCGGCGCCGGGAAGCGGCGGAGCAGCGGCTGGAAACGGCGATGGCGGAATACGCCGACTGCCAGAAGATGATCCGCGGGACCCCCGCGGCGCAGGCGAAGAGCTTTCTCTGGAACCTGCTTCAGCGGCTCTGCTGCTTTTCCATCGCGTATTTCGTTTACCGCGCCTTCGGTTTTTCGGAGCACGGGCTGGTCGAAGTGCTCTGCCTGCAGACCTTTTCCGCGCTGGCGGTAAACGGGCTGCCTCTCCCCGGCGGGACGGGCGCGGCGGAGTTCGTTTTTCTGGAGCTTTACCGCGGATACTACTCTCCGCCCGGCCTCGCGCCGGAGGCGATGCTCCTCACCCGCGCGATCAGCTTTTACTGCATCTTTTTCTTCTGCGGGATCGTTTCCGTCGGCTACTACTTCTATTTTCTGAAAAAAGAAAGGATTGGAAAACGGATATGATAGGTGTTTACGATTACACGGTGATCGCGACGTACGCAAGCCTCGCCTCCGCTGTGATCGGGATCTTCCTCTCCTTTCAGGGAATGACCTTTTCCGCGCTGCTCTGTCTGATCGTTTCCGGCGTCTTCGATATGTTCGACGGAAGGATTGCCCGCACGAAAAAAGGCCGCTCTCTGCGGGAAAAACGTTTCGGCATTCAGATCGACAGCTTCTGCGATCTGATCGCGTTCGGCGTTCTGCCGGCGGCGATCGGCTGCTCGCTTCTGCCCCCGCAGGCGTCCGGCGCCCTCTTCTTCCCGCTGATCGGCGCGTCGGTGCTGTACGTTCTGTGCGGCGTTATCCGCCTGACCCACTACAATATCTGCGCGGAGGAGGCGCTGGAGGAGGGGACCTATACCGGCGAGTTCACCGGGCTTCCCATCACCACGGCGGCGCTGATCTTCCCCGCGCTCTACCTTCTGCGCTATCTCTCCTTTTTCCGTTCCCCCCTGTTCGTCGATCTCTGGACGCTCGTGATGCTCGTAACGGCGGCGCTCTTTATCTCCAAGTTCCGGCTCCGCAAACCGGGCAGGACCGGCGTGATCCTGATGCTCGTCGCGGGGACGCTGATCATCGCGCTCAATATCGTGTTCCGCCTTGTCTACGGGGCGATCAGCCTTGTGTGAGAGCGGGCGGCGCAGCGCCGCCGAGCCGGAAAAACCGTCCGCTTCGCTGCGGTTTCTCTATCAAACGGTCCCGGGCCGCGTTCTTCTCGCGGTCCTTTCCTGCCGTTTCGTTTCGGGGATCGCGGGCGTTTTTCTTTCTCTGCCGCTTTCCCGCTTTTTCGTTCCCGGCTTTGTCAAGAAAAACGGCATCGACCTCTCCGAGTACGAGGAGAGGCGATACCGCAGCTTCAACGATTTTTTCACCCGCCGCGTCAAACCGGAAAACCGTCCGGTCGATCCGGCGCCGGACGCGCTCATCTCTCCCTGCGACGCGCGTCTTTCCGTTTATCCCATCCGGGAGAACTCGCTGTTCCGCATCAAAAACGCCGACTATTCCGTTTCCTCTCTGCTCGGGGAGGACGGGGCGGCGTTTGCCGGGGGGCAGTGCCTCGTTTTCCGGCTTTGCGTGGATAACTATCACCGCTTCTGCTTCTTTGACGGGGGAGAAAAAACGGACGCCCGTTTCATCCGCGGCAAGCTCCATACCGTCCGCCCGATCGCAACCGACTCCGGCGTGGATATCTTCGCCCGCAACTGCCGCACCGTCTCCTATCTGGAGAGCAAAACGTTCGGCCGCGCGGCGGTCTGCTGCGTCGGGGCGCTCCTCGTCGGCAGGATCGTACTGTCCCGGCCGCAGGCGGGGACCGTTCTGCGCGGAGAGGAAGCGGGCTTTTTCCGTTTCGGCGGGTCCACCGTCGTTTTGCTGCTCCCCGCGGGCGCCGCGCGGCTCGACGGGGATATCCTGAAGGCAAGTAAAGAGGGAAAGGAGATCTCCGTCCGCTACGGCGAGCGGATCGGCCGTTCCCAAAAGGACGCTTCATTATGATCAAATCTTTTCTTTCCCGCTACCGGCATCTTTTCTGGCTTCTGCTTTACATCCCGCAGGTCACTCTCTTTTTCGTCACCCAGCGGATGGACCCGGTCTGGACCGTCCACTCGCGGCTCGACGATCTGGTGCCGTTTTGCAAGTATTTCATCGTGTTTTACGTGATCTGGTACGGTTACGTTTTCTTTTCGCTTTTCTGGCTCGGGTTTCAGAATAAAACGGACTTTCTCCGCGCGGTTTTTTTCTGCCTGCTCGGAGTGTATCTCTCGCAGATCTTTATGCTCATCTGCCCCACGCAGATCGACTTCCGCGGGGACGCGTACGTCGCGGAGGGAAGCGATTTCTTTTCTTTCCTCGTGCGCTTCATCTACGCGCACGACAATCCGCGCAACGTCTTCCCCAGTCTGCATTGCTTTGAGGCGGTCGCGATCCATATCGTCGTCAATCATTCCGAAACGGGCAAAAAGATCCGCTGGTATTATCCGATCTCTCTCTTTACCGCGGTGATGATCTGTCTCAGCACCGTGTTCGTCAAACAGCACTCGGTCCTCGATCTTTTCTCCGGCGTTGCGCTCGCGCTCCTTCTGATCCCGGTCGTTTACCGGATCCCGTGGAAGTTCCTGCGTCAGCCGGAAAAAGAACAGCTCCTTGCCCCCGAACCCGCCAAACGATGACGGAGCGCAAGATCATCCACGTGGATATGGACGCCTTTTTTGCGTCGGTGGAACAGCGGGACGACCCCTCGCTGCGGGGCAAACCGCTGATCATCGGCTCCCTGCCCGGGGAGCGGGGCGTCGTGTCCACCTGCAGCTACGAGGCGCGGCGCTACGGCGTTCGCTCCGCGATGAATATCGCGGAGGCCTACCGCCGCTGTCCTAACGGGATCTATTTGCGCCCGGATATGAAAAAATACCTCGCCGTTTCCGCAGAGCTCCACCGCCTTTGGCAGAGCTATGCGGAAACGGCGGAGTTTATCGCCTGCGACGAGGCGTATCTTGACGTTACCTCTACCTCCGGCGCCTACGGCGGCGCCGTGGCGGTGGGACGCCTGATCAAGGAACGGACCAAAGCGGAGACCGGGCTGACCTGCTCGGTCGGCGTGGCGTATTCGATGGCGGCGGCCAAGCTTGCCAGCGAGGAGAAAAAGCCGGACGGCTTTTTCGTGATCCCCACGCCGGAAAAGTACGTGGAGCTGATCGCCGACCGGGACGTCCGCGTGCTCGCCGGCGTCGGCGAGAAGTCCGCGGAGCGGCTGCGCCGCGCGGGGATTATGACCGTCCGCGACGTTCAGCAGAGCTATCCGCGCGTGCGGGAGCTGCTCGGCAAGTTCGGGGAGGACGTTTTCGATCTCTCCTTCGGCATCGACCGGCGGCAGGTCACGCGCTACGAGGAGGCGGACGCAAAATCCCTCGGCAGGGAGGTTACCTTCCAGCGGGATACCGACGATTTTGCCTTTCTCTCGGACGCGCTCGATCTGCTCGCGTGGGACGTGTCCCGCCGCCTTGCGGCGATCCCGCTTTACGGCAGGACCGTTACCCTGAAGATCACCTACGCCGATATGCGCGGCATCACCCGCTCCCGCGGGGTCGACTGTACCAACCGGGCGGCCGAGATCTCCGCGGCGGCGCAGGAGCTGCTCGCCGGCGTGGAAAAGCGGAAGGTCCGGCTGATCGGCGTTTCGCTGCAGAACCTCTCCCCCTCCTATCAGCGCCAGCTCACGCTCGAAGATCTCCTCGCGGGCGGGGAGGAGCGGGAGGCGGCGTTTGCCCGCCGGGTGGACGAGCTCTGCCGCCGGTACGGCGAGACCCGCCCCGACCGGGACGAGCTCGGCGAGCGCCTCTACCGTACGATCGAAAAGATGGAAAAAAGCAGAAACGGCTGATCAAACGAAAAAAGCCGGGAGCGTACCGCTCCCGGCTTTTTTCATCATCAAAGCATCACGCGGAAAACGCGGCCCGGACGGCGGCGAGGATGCGGCCGGTTTTTTCCCGGTCGAGGGAAACTTCGACCTTCTCCGGCTCCTCGATCAGCCGGCGGAACTCCGCGCCCGGTTGGTATTCGGGCGGGAAGAAGAAGGATCCCATGCCGGAGACGGCGTCGGAGAGGGCGCCGGTCAGCAGGCGGCAGAGTACCGCCGCGCAGAGGAAGTCGCCGTAAACGCCGGCGTGCTTTCCGTCCGTGTGGTAGAGATCCACGTCGGGGCAGGTATTTCTCACGGTCTCCCAGACCTCGCCGATCGGGGCGAGCAGGGAGCCGGTCTCCGCGGCGAGGCGCCGGCAGGTCTCGGTCATGATCGCCTGATGCTCCGGGTTGTCTTTTTCCGCCCAGGTGGTAAAGACCACCGGCTTTGTCCCGCAGCGCAGGCAGAGATCGGCGATCGCCGCGCCGTCCCGCATCGTATCCTCGACGGGAGGGTACGGGTGCGCCCCCTGCTGGAAGACGCAGAAATCAAAGCCGCCGTACATCAGATTATAGCGCAGGGAGAAGTATTCGGCCCTGTGCCAGGCGAGCTTGCGCCCGCCGAACGCCAGCATGACCGTCTCCGGTTCGTCGCCGGTCGTCTCCTTTGCCATCCGCGCGAAGAGGCGGGGCATATCGTTAAAAAAGGTGTGGCTGTTGCCGATAAAAAGAACTTTCATCTTCTTTCCTCTTTCGCTTGCGCAGCCGGCCTTGCCGCCGGTTTTTCTCTTTGCGGGTCAGAGACGGATCAGCTCATAGACGGGCGAGCCGACGCCCAGCGCGGCGGCGGCGTCGATGGTGTGGGCGCCGTTGCGGGATTCCACCCGCTCGATGAAGTGCGCTTTGCCCGGATCGTCCGACGCATACACAAGATCCAGGCACGCCCGGTCGATCGCCACGGGGTCGGTGGAGATCATCATCCCGATATCCTTCATA
>CAMKAU010000036.1 GCA_946410595.1 uncultured Clostridia bacterium | reverse complement strand
TTGCCTCCCTCCCCGAGGGAGGTGGCGCGGCTTGCCGCGACGGAAGGAGTTTTTCGCTCCTTGTTTCTTCTTTGCTCTTATCCTTACCGCACGCCTACTCCTTCACCCGCTGCGCGGGAGCTCCCTCCCGGAGGGAGCCAAAGATAGAAGCAATCGAGAAGCGGCGGGAGATAAACCCCCGCCCTACAAGAGAAACCGTGTTCCCGTTATATTGTAGGGCAGGGGCTTGCTCCTGCCGCTATGCCAAAACAGAAAGCCGACCCACGCTTACCGGGTCGGCTTTCGTATTGGATTTGCTATGAACACGCTGACTTTCCATTTATCCCTTTTCAAAAAGTCTTTTGCCTACTTTTCTTCAGAAAAGTAGGATTTTTAATCCGAGATATCGACGTCGGTGATGATCTGGATGCGGTAGTCGGGGTAGAGGGCGGCGAGCTCGGCGCGAAGGGCTGCTTCCGCTTCTTTCGGATCCTCGGAGAAGGCGACGACGACGTCGAAGCGCATCGTTTTTTCTTCGGTATCGGCGTAAAAGCCGTGCATCTGGAGCGCCCAGTCGTGGGAGAGGACGGTCTCCTGGACGGTGTTGCGGATCTCGGCGGCCTCGGTATTGGTGGTATTGAAGGAATAGACGCCGACGCCGGTGAGGATGACGCCGGTCTCGCGGTAGACTTTGGTCTGGACGCGGCGGGTGAGGCGGTCGACCTCCTCGACGGTCATGGTATCGGGCAGTTCGAGGTGGACGGAGGCGTAATAGCGCTCCGGCCCGTAATTATTGAAGAAGAGGTCGTAGGCGCCGCGGACCTCCGGCTCCTCGCAGAGCGCGGCCTTGACGGCGCGGGAAAGCTCGGGGTCGGCGCGTTTGCCGAGGATCTCGCTGACGGTGTCGCCGATCATCTCGGCGCCGGCGCGGATGATGAAGGCGGCGATCACGACGCCGACGTACGCCTCGAGCGAGATCTCCGTCCAGAGATAGAAGAGGGCGGAGAGGAGGACGGAAGCGGAGAGGACGGCGTCTCCCAGCGCGTCCGACCCGGAGGCGACGAGGGCGCCGGAGTTGACCTTTTGGCCGGTCCGTTTGACGTAAAGACCGAGAAAGATCTTGACAAGGACGGCGGCGGCGATGATCGCGAGCCCGACGGGGGTATGCTCCGCCGGCTCGGGCGTGATGATCTTTTTGACCGACTCGACGAGGGCGGTCACGCCGGCGTAGAGGACGAGCGCGGCGACGAGCATCGCGCTGATATACTCGATCCTGCCGTGGCCGAGCGGGTGCTTTTTGTCCGGTTTGCGGCCGGCGAGGAAGGTCCCGGCGACGGTGATGACCGAGGAGAGCGCGTCGGAGAGGTTGTTGACGGCGTCCAGCACGACGGCGATCGACCGGGAGAGAAGCCCGACCGTCGCCTTGACGCCGGCGAGCAGCAGATTGGCGAGGATCCCGATCACACTCGTCCGTACGATCACGCGATCGCGGTCGGCGGCCGTTTTCACGGGGGCGCGATCCGCCCCGGCGGCAGGTTTTTCCATACTGACTCCTTTTTTATGCGCCTTTTCGGCGCGTCGGTTCCGGGAAAGCCGGTTTTTTCCGGCGCGGCGGGCGTGTTTTTCGCCGCTCTTTCACTCTACACAATCGGGGCGGTTTTGTCAAGAGAAAAACGCGTTTTCCCCGCGCAAAACGCCGCAAAACCGTCTTGACAGAAGAAGGAAATCGGAGTATTCTATTCTCATTACGGGAAACGTATGCCTTCTGGGGGCGGAGGTTTCCGGATCTGACGGAGAAGTCGTTCGGATGAAAGAAAACAGGGCTCGCGTTCCATTCGTTCTTTCGGTGGTTTTATTCGGGACGGTAGGGACGTTTTTGCGTTTTTCCTCCCTCTCAAGCGAGGCGTCCGCGTTTTACCGCGGGGCGCTCGGGGCGGTGTTCCTGCTTCTCTACCGGGCGGTACGGCGGGAACGGCCGGACTTTGCCGCGATCCGCGCCAACCTCGTCCCGCTTCTCCTCTCCGGCGTTGCGCTCGGGCTGAACTGGATCTTTCTGTTCGCCGCTTACGCGAGGACCACGGTGGCGATCGCGAGTCTTTGCAACTATATGGCGCCGATCTTTGTGATCATCCTTTCGCCGTTGATCCTCAAAGAAAAGCCGGACCCGAAAAAGCTCCCCTGCGTGGCCGCCGCCCTGCTCGGGATCGTGCTGGTCTCCGGCGTTCTCGGCGGCGGCGTCGGCGATCCCGCCGGCGTCCGGCTCGGGCTGACGGGCGCCTGCTGCTTTACCGCCCTCGTCTTCTGCAACCGCCGGCTGAAGGAGATCTCCGCCCTCGACCGGACCACGGTACAGCTCGCCGTTTCCGCCCTGACGGTCGTCCCCTTTATGTTAGTCAAAAGCGGCGGGCGCTTCCCCGTGCCGCAGGATCTGCGGTCGGTTTTGATCGCGCTGCTGATCGGCGCGGTCCAGTCGGGGCTCGCCTACTATCTGTATTTTGACGGGATGGCGGTCCTGCCCGTCCACGCCGTGGCGATCCTCGGCTATCTGGAGCCGGTCGTTTCCGTCCTTTGCTCCGCGCTGGTCCTGCGCGAGCCGCTCGGCCTGACCGGCGGGATCGGCGCCGCGCTGATCCTTGCCGCCGCCGTCTTCAGCGAGCTGACGCCGCGCGGCAAAAAAGCCGAAAAAAAGGAGGAAAACGCGTGAAGATCCGCTGCGCCGCGCCGGAGGACGCCGGGCGCCTCTCCGAAATCTACGCCTATTACGTGGAAAAAACAGCCGTTTCTTTCGAATACGCCGCCCCCTCCCCGGCGGAGTTTGCCCGCCGGATCGAAGCCACGCTCAAAAACTACCCTTTCCTTGTGCTGGAGGGGGAGGACGGCGCCGCCCTCGGCTACGCCTACGCGGGCCCCTTCAAGGAGCGGGAAGCGTACCGCCGCTCCTGCGAGGTGACCGTTTATCTCGACCGCGCCGCGCGGCGCCGGGGGTACGGCCGGGCGCTGTACGAGGCGCTGGAAAAAGAGCTCTTAGCGCGGGGGATCCGCAACCTCTACGCCTGCGTCGCGTCTCCCGTCGGCAGGGATCCCCGCCTCACGCGGGACAGCGAGCGCTTCCACCACCGCCTCGGCTACCGGAAGGTCGGCACCTTCCGGTACTGCGGGGAGAAGTTCGGCCGCCTCTATCACATGATCTGGATGGAAAAACGGATCGGCGGACGGGAGCCGAACGCACCATAAAAAAGCGGTCCGAACGGACCGCTTTTTTCGATCACTTTTCGATCGAGCCGATGAAGCTTTTCAGCCGCTCGTTCGGGCAGTTT
The DNA here is from genome assembly GCA_946410595.1 of uncultured Clostridia bacterium. Classification (GTDB taxonomy): domain Bacteria; phylum Bacillota; class Clostridia; order Oscillospirales; family CAG-272; genus RUG12395. The sequence goes on along the minus strand of CAMKAU010000036.1, from coordinate 16,034 downwards.
TCCCCGAACGCCTCGGCGGAGGGGCCGTCGAAGGCGATGACCCCCTCGTCCATGAAGATCACCCGGGAGGCGACCTCCGCCGCGAACTTCATCTCATGGGTGACGACGATCATCGTCATATTCTCGCTCGCGAGCGAGCGGAGAACGTTCAAAACCTCCGCCGTCAGCTCGGGGTCGAGCGCGGAGGTCGGCTCGTCAAAGCAGAGGATATCGGGGGAATTGGCGAGCGCGCGGGCGATGGCGACCCGCTGCTGCTGCCCGCCGGACAGACTGCAGGGGTAGGCGTCCCGCTTGGCGGTCAGCCCGACCTTGTCGAGCAGCCCGGTCGCTTTTTCCTCGATTTCGGCGAGGTAGGCCTCCTTTTTCTGCCGGTAGTCCGGCCGCTCCGCGGCGAGCAGCTTGGGCGCGAGGCAGAGATTTTCGAAGACGGTATATTGCGGAAAGAGGTTGAAGTTCTGGAACACGAGCCCGAAGCGCAGCCGTTTTTCCCGGATCTCGGCGTCTCCCGCGCGGGGGCCGGAGGCGTCGAAGAGCAGCTTGCCGTCCAGGTACATCCGCCCTTCGTCCGGCGTTTCGAGAAAGTTCAGGCAGCGGAGCAGGGTGGTTTTGCCGGAGCCGGAGGAGCCGATGATCGCCAGCGTTTCCCCCCGGTCGAGGGAAAAGCCGATCCCCTTGAGCACCTCGGTCGCGCCGAAGGATTTTTTGTAGTTTTCGATTTTTAAGAGTTCCATAAGCGCCTCACGAGGAAAAATACGACAGCTTTTTCTCCAGTCGGCCGAGCAGGACCGTGAGGATCCCGACGAAGAGGAGATAGAAAACGCCGGTGTAAAAGAGCGGCCAGATCAGCGCCTTCGTCGCCGCGAGGGTGTTCGCCTGTTTGATCAGCTCGGCGACCATGATGCAGTTGGCGAGCGCGGTATCCTTGATCAGCGTGATGATCTCGTTTGACATAGGCGGGACGATCCGCTTGATCACCTGCAGCAGCACGACCTTGAAAAAGATCTGCTTTTTGGTCATGCCGAGGACCTGGCCGGCCTCGTACTGCCCTTTGCTGATGCTCTCGATCCCTCCGCGGTAGATCTCCGAAAAGTAGCAGGCGTAGTTGATCGCGAACGCGATCAGCACCGCCACGATCCGGCCCGCGTCCTGAATGCCGTAGTTCAGGAGAAAATACTTGTCGACCCGGCCGAAGAGCTGATAGTTGAAGACCAGACCGGGGACGTAATAGATGATAAAGATCTGCAGCATCAGCGGAACGCCGCGGATGATCCAGACGAACACCTTGGCGGCGCAGCGGATCGGCCTTACCCGGCTCATACTGCAAAAGGAGATCGGGAGACCGAGCGGGATCCCGACGAGGAGGGTCACGGCGAAAATCAGCAGCGAGATCCGGAACCCCTCCCAAAGAAAAAGCGTGATACTCCAAAAAGACATAACGTTCCCTTACAGCGCAAAAGGCAGGAGAAAACCTCCTGCGTTCTGCGTTTTTTTACGATAGGATGCGGGGCCTTACTTTTTCTGATCCGCGAAGTCGGTGATCACGGTGTTTTCCACACCGTACTTTTCGCCGAGCGCCTTGATCGTGCCGTCGGCCGCCAGCTTTTCCAGCTCGGCGTTGACCTTCGCCGTCAGGTCGCTTCCCTTTTTGAAGCCGATGGCGTAGTACTCCACGTCGCCGGAGAGAGAGTCCGCGATCTTCAGGGAGGCGTAGTCGCCCTTGCCGCAGTAGCTCTTGGCGAGCTGCGCGTCGAGAACGGCGAAGTCAGCGGAGCCGGTGTTGACCTCGAGGAGCGCGTCGGTCTGTTTGGTGACGCTCTTGATCGTGGCGCCTTCGATTTCAGCGGCGAACGTTTCGCCGGCGGAACCCGCTTCCGCGCAGCCGATCTTGCCCTTCAGATCCTCCGAGGCGCCGTCCTTGATGACGACGACCTGGCGGTTTTCCATATAGTAGTAGGAGAAGTCGACCTTCTCGGAACGCTGAACGCCGTCGTCATCCGCGCTGTTGGCGGTAAAGCCGTTCCAGACGCAGTCGATATTGCCGGAGGCGAGATCCGTGTACTTGTTTTCCCATTTGATCTCTTTGAAGACCACCTCGAACCCGAGCGCCCCGAAGACCTTTTCCGCGAGCTCGGTATCAAATCCGACGAGCTTGTTGTTTTCGTCAAAGTAGTTCATCGGCTCGTAGATGGTATAGCCGACCGTGACGGCCTTGTCCGTTTTGCCGCAGGACGCAAACAGCGCGAGCGCGGCGGCGACGAGCGCCAGAGCAAGGAAGAAAGAAACCGTTTTTTTCATTGTGAACACTCCCGTTTTTTCATTTCAGTACTTTATCGCTTTAGTACGCTAAAGCGGTGATGAGGTTATCTTACCACAGGGTTTTCCGTTTGTCAATATTTTTTTGAAAAAATTTTCTCCGCCGCGCGATCCGGCCGGCAAAAAGACCGGCGGAAGGCGGGCGGAGAGTCTGTCGATTGGTCCGGGCGGGCGGGTCAGCCGCCGCAAAAACAGGCGGGCGGCAAGTCCGGCGAAAAGTCCGGGTCGGCCGCCGCATAATCAGGCGGGCGGAAAGTCCGGCGGCAAGTCCGGGTCAGCCGCCGCAGAGCGCGGCCTCTCCCCCCGCGAAAGCGGCGGGTCCGCCGCTTTGCGCGAAATAGCGGTAGGTCCCGTCCCCGCGCAGAAAGACGAAGCCGTTTGCCTCGATCATCCGGCGGGACGCTTCGTTTTGCTCAAAGCAGCGCGCCGTGACCCGGACGCGCAGGGTCCGGGCGGCGTACTCGGCGGCCGCGCCGAACGCGTCCCGGCCGTACCCTTTTTTCTGGTATTCCGGCAGGATCCGGCAGCCGAGCTCCGCCCCGTCCGGGGTAAAGTTCCAGAGGACCGCCTCGCCGATCATCTCCCCGTCCTCCGAGAGCCGGACGGCGAGGTTGACGGAGTCGCCCGCCCGCATATCGTAGAGCGCGGACTCGTAAAAGGTGTTCTCGTCGACGGGGCCGGTCAGATTCATATCCTCCCGGTAGTCGTAGCCCCACCAGCGGTTGTTTTCCGCGTCGGTATTCAGGCGGAGATACGCCGCCTTGTCCCCCTCCCGCAGCTCCGTCAGAACGACCCCGCCGCGGGAAAGGGAGACCCTCTCCCCCGCCCTGACCGCCGGCGTGCCGACGTGGACGAGGTACTTATCCGCCATCGCGACCGGATGGTACTGCCGTTTGGAGGTACGCAGACCCGGATCGCCGGCGTCGTCCTCCCGGTTGATCAGGGCGAGCGGCCTTCCCTCCCGCGCCGCGATCAGGCGCACGAAGCCGGAATACGCCGTCGGATAGATCCCCTCGTAGCGGGTCAGCGCTTTTTCCACGTGAATGAGGAGCATATCGCCGACGACCTCGCCGATGCTGAACGCCGCGAGCCGTCCGGCAACGAACAGCCCCGCCGCGCAGAGCCCCAGCGGGCCGCAAACGTCAAAGAGCAGGCCCGCCCGCTCCGTTTCGGTCCGTTCGAGCAGGCGCCCGTCCCGGTGCTCCGCCGCGTATTCCGCGAGAAAAGCGGCGACCGTTTCCCGGTCCTCCGGGTAAAGGAAGCGGAGATCCGGCTCCCCGTAGAGCTTTTTGAACTTGTTGATATGATTTCTCTGCCCGCCGTATTTTTTGCCGGAAAAGGTCATCGCTTCCTCAAAGGAATAGAGATAGTCGCTCCAGCGTTTGTCGCAGGCCCACATGGCGGGCCGCAGCCGCGCGTCCGCGCGGATCGCCGCCAGCCGCTCCTCGTCCACCGCGAAAAAGCGCAGCGGCAGACGGTTTTCTTTTGCGTACGCGATCAGTTCGTTTACCATCCCGTCCGGGTCGTCGCCGATCGGCCAGCTGAACGCGGGCTGCTCCCCGATGCGCTGGCAGACGGAAAAGGTCCCGTTCCGGACGCAAAGCCGCGCGTCGGCGTCCTCCTGCCACATAAAGAGATACCCGGCGGAAAGATCGCTGCAGCGCGACGGGTTTTTTTGAATATAAGGAAGCGCGCTCCGCAGCGCGGCAAGGGAAAACGGTTTGAAATCAAGCATAAAACGTCCTCAATGCGTCCGGTCGCCCCGGGGCCGCCCGGCCTCCGGGCGGGGTCTTCCCCTCCCGTTTGCGGCGGCGCCGCCGGGTCCGGCCGACAAGGTAGATGATACCCGTTTTGCCGCTTTCTGTCAAGTCTTATTTGCTCTTTTGCCGCCGGGCGGGGCGGGCGGACGCGGAAAGCGTCCTTTGCCCGGGGGCAAAGGACGCTTTTTTGAGACTTCAGGCGGTTTTCTTTTTCTCTTTGATCTTTTTGAGGATAAACTCCCAGACCACGCGGTAGACGACGATCACGGCGGGGGTCGCCACGCGCGCTCCCGCGCGCTACACGCCCACGTCGGCGCCAGACCGTCCCCCGGACTGTAAAATGAAATCGCGGCGGCGCCGCGGTGAAATCCTCGGGCGGAGCCCTCGGGTGAAATCCGCCGCAATAGCGGCAGATGAAATCAAATCCGTCCTGAAAACCCCGACGAAGTCGGATTTCATCGCGCGGCGATTTCATCCGCAAAGCGGATTTCTCCCGTCCGCAAGGACGGATTTGGTGGAAAAAGCCTCGCTGTTGCGAGGCTTTTTCTGGTGCCGGTGGCGGGGGTCGCCACGCGCGCTCCCGCGCGCTACACGCCCACGTCGGCGCCAGACCGTCCCCCGGACGCTCTGCCTTCCGAGCGCTCCGCGCTCTCCCTCCTTTTCGACCCCCGTTTTGTCAAAGAAAAGAGCGGGAAGGGCATCGCCCTTCCCGCTCTTTTGGTGCCGGTGGCGGGGGTCGAACCCGCACGCCATTGCTGGCAAAGGATTTTGAGTCCTCCTCGTCTGCCAATTCCAACACACCGGCGCGGCGCGCCCGGAGCGATGCTCCGGGCGCTTGTTTGTTCGTTTGTCGCGTGAGCGGAGACTTTTTTACGCCTCCGGCTTCTCCTCCGCGGGGGCTTCCTCGGCGGGAGCTTCCTCAACGGGAGCCGCCTCGACGGGCGCTTCCTCGGCGGGCGCTTCCTCGGCCTCGGCCTCCTCGGCGGGGACCTCCTCCTTCGGGAGATCCTTCAGGAGCGCGCGGATGGAGAGGGAGACCTTCTGCTTTTCCTCGTCGATCGCGGTGATCTTGACGTTCACCTCGTCGCCGACTTTCAGCACGTCCTTGCAGTTTTCGATCTTATGATCGGCGATCTGGGAGATATGGATCAGACCGTCCACGCCGTCGATGATCTCGGCGAAGGCGCCGAAGGGCATCAGACTGACGATCTTGACCGGGATCACGTCGCCGACGTGATACTGCGCGGCGAAGACGTACCAGTTGTTCATCTCCGGGGTCTTGTAGCCGAGGGAGATGCGGCGCTTTTCCTCGTCGAACGCTTTGACGTAGACCTCGATCTCGTCGCCGACCTTGACGACTTCTCCGGGGTGGCGGATCCGCTTCCAGGACAGCTCGGTGTTGTGGACCATCCCGTCCACGCCGCCGAGATCGACGAAGGCGCCGAAGCTCGTCAGACTCTTGACGCGGCCGACGTAGTGCTTGCCTTCCTCGATATTCTCCCACACTTCCTTTTCGCGGGCGCGTTTTTCCTCGTCCTCCACCGCGCGGATCGAACCGTAAGCGCGGCGGCGGCTTGCGTTGATATCGATGATTTTGAACTTTTTGACCTGGCCGACGAGCGCGGAGAGATCCGCCTCGCGCGGCAGGCCGCTGTGACGGGCGGGGATGAAGACCCGCACGCCGTCCGCGACGGCGATCACGCCGCCCTTGACGGCCTCGGTGATCTTGCCCTCGAAGATCGCGCCGGTATCTTTTGCCTCCGCGATGGCGCCCCAGTGCTGCATCTGATCGACTCTCTTCTTCGAGAGCGTGGCCATACCCTCAACGTCGCTGACTTTGATCACGAACGCTTCAAACGTATCGCCGGGCTTGAAGTTTTCTTCCAGCTTGAACGACGGGTCGTCGGTGATCTGGTCTTTTGCGATCACGCCGGTGACTTTCGCACCGAGATCCACGCCCAGTTCGCCGGCGGACACCGAAGTGACCGTGCAGGCAACGACATCTCCTGTATTTAATGTTTTGAGAGAGTCTTCCAACATCTCTGCAAAATTTTCGCCGTTGAATTCTTTTTCCATCTTGTTTACAACCTCCTCTATGATACCGCCCGGTGTGGAAGCGCCCGCGACGATCCCGATGCGGGAAAGACCGCGAAAATCTTCCGGCCGGAGTTCGGCCGCCGTTTCGATCCAGCGCGTCGTCTGGCAGCGGGACGCAGCAATATCGTACAGTTTCCGGCTGTTGGAGCTTTCCCTCCCGCCGATCACGATCATCCCGTCCGAGCGCGCGGCGAGGGCTTCCGTCTCCGCCTGCCGTTTTTCGGTAACACTACATATTGTATCAAATATTTCCGCGTTTGTATAGTCCTTTTCGAGAATTTTTTGACTTTTTTTTCGTTCGGCCGTGTTCTGCGTGGTCTGCGCGGCGAAAATCACCCGCTTCCCGGCGAAGTTTTGTTCCCCGAGCAGCCGCCGCAGCCCCTCCGCGTCCGGGAAGACGTATTTTTCCCCCTTCGCGTGGCCGAGGATCCCCTCCGTTTCCGGGTGGCCGCTCGTGCCGAGGAGGAGAAAGACCGTTCCCTCCTCTGCCGTTTCCGCCGCGGCGATGCGGTGGATGCGGCGCACGAACTCGCAGGTCATATCCCGGACGGTAAAGCGCGGATGCGCCGCCGCGAGTCCGGCAAGGAGCGTTTCCTCCGCCGCGGGCAGGCCGTGGGCGCGGATAAAGAGGAGCGTTTCCCGCCCGCCGTCCGACGCGCGGGCGATCTCCTCCGCCTCGCCGATCCCGACCGTTTCCACCCCCCGCGCGCGGAGCGAGTCGTTATACGGTTTGTTGTGGATCAGCTCGCCGAGCACGCAGATACGCGGCCGTTTTGGCAGCGTGAGCGCGCGCTCGATCTCCGCCGTGGCGCGTCTGACCCCGGGGCAGAAGCCCGAGCTCTCGAGGACCGTCAGTTCCATACGCCCGTTTCTCCCATCTCGCAGATGCGGCCGAAAAACCGCTTCATCGCTTCCGTTACGTCCCCGTCCGCCGCCTCGGTGAGGGCGGCCGCGTCGCAGGGACGGCCGATATACACCTCCACCGGGCGGAAGATCCGGCAGCGGTTCTTCTTCGTTTTCAGATAGACGGGAAGGAGCGGCGCGCCCGTCCGCCGGGCGATCAGCATCGCCCCGCCGCGGACCTCCGTTTCCCGCGGGTCGGCGCCGGGATAGCGGTGCCCCTGCGGGAAGATCGCCAGCGTTTCCCCTTCGCGTAAAAGCGAGATCGCCGTCTTGACCGCGCCGACGTCGCCGTTTTTCCGGTCGACCGGATAGGCGCCGAAACTGCCGAAAAACCGGCGCCCGAGGCGGGTGCGGAACAGCTCCTTTTTCGCCATATAGCGCAGGTTCTTTTCCGGCATCGCGCCGGAGAGGACGGGAATGTCAAAGATCGAGATATGGTTCGCGCAGACGAGGAAGGCGCCGCGCTCAGGGATATTCTCCCCGCCGGTAACCTTCACCCGCCAGAAAAGGCGGATCAGCCAGAGGATCGCGCGCAGCGTACGGCCGTAGCGCGCCCGCACCTCGGCGTTTTCGCGGCGGGCGGCGGCTTCTCTTTCCTCTTTTGTCGGTTCAGCCGAGGGCTTCGTTTTTCCGGACAAGGCGCAGTACCTCCTCTGCCGTTTCCTCCAGTGTGAGATCGGAATTATCCAGCAAAACGGCGTCCGGCGCGGGGACGGCGGGGGCGGTCTCCCGTTCCCGGTCGCGGCGGTCGCGCTCCTTTTGCTGCCCGATCAGCTCTTTTACCGTCGTTTCCACGCCCTGTTCCTTCAGCTGCAGCCACCGGCGGCGGGCGCGCGCCTCCGGGGAGGCGGTAAGAAAGATCTTGGTCTTCGCCTCCGGCAGGATCACCGTGCCGATGTCCCGTCCGTCCATGATCACGCTGTTTTTCCGCGCCGTCTCTTTCTGCGTTTCCAGGAGAAACGCCCGGACCGCGGGGATCGCGGAGACCTTGGAGGCGGCGGCGGAGACCTCCGGCGTGCGGATCCGATCCCCCACGTCCTCTCCGCCGAGCGTGACGCGCATCGCGTCCTTCCCCGCGCTGAGGCGGATCTCCAGCTCGGGCAGCAGAGCGGTAACGGCCTCCGCGTCCGCGGGGTCGACCCCGCGCCGGAGCATAAAATACCCGACCGCGCGGTAGAGCGCGCCGGTGTCGATATAGAGCAGGTCAAGTTTTTGCGCCACGATCTTTGCGAGCGAGCTTTTGCCCGCGCCGCTCGGTCCGTCGATGGCGACGAGGATATGCCGGTCCATCTTCTTTTTTTCTCCTTTTATATAAGAGTCCTCCGGCAGGGCGGCGGCGGCGCGCGCCGCGGCTTCTGCCGTGGAAAAAGCGATCTGCAGGTTGTAGCCGCCGGTGTGCGCGTCGCAGTCGATCATCTCCCCGATCAGGTAGAGCCGGGGGGAGAGGCGGGACTCCATCGTCTTCGGGTCGATCTCCTTCACCGAAACGCCGCCCGCCGTCACGGTCGCCTCTTCGATCGGGCGGAGGCGGGCGAGCGGAAGGGGAAAGCGTTTGAGAAAAGCGAGGAGCCGCGCGCGTTCCGCGCGGGTGAGGGCGTTCGCCTTTTTGCGCGGGTCAAGCCCCGCCGCGCGGGCGAACGGCTCCGTCATTTTCGAGGGGAGGAGCGAGCCGAGCAGGTTGACAAGATCCCGGTTCGGCTGCGCGGAAAACTCCGAGAGGAGCCGCGCGTCGAGCGTTTTTTCGTCGAGCGCGGGCTTGAGATCGATCTCCGCCGTGAGAAGGGAAAGGTCCCTTCCCCGCGCCGCCGCGCTGGCGGTGAGAACGAGCGGCCCGCTGATCCCGAAGTGGGTAAAGAGCATCTCGCCCTGTTCGGAAAAGAGGATCTTGCCGCCGTTTTCCCCGTCCCGGAGGGTGAGGACGACGTTTTTGAGGGTCAGACCCATCATCGAGGCGCACAGCGCCTTGTCTTTTGCCTCCATCGGGACGAGGGAGGGGGAAAGAGGGGTCACGGTATGCCCGAGCGCGCGGGCGAAGCGGTAGCCGTCCCCGGTGGAGCCGGTCAGCGGATAGGACAGTCCTCCGCAGGCGAGGACGAGCGCGTCAAAGCGCTCCCGCCGCCCGCCGGCCTCGACAAAATACCCGCCGTCCTCCGCGCGGCCGACGGCGGAGACGGGGGCGGCGTACCGGACCTCCGCGCCCCTCTCCGCATAGGCGCGCAGGGCGTCCACCACGTCGTAGGCGCGCTCGCTTTTCGGGAAGACCCGCCGGCCGCGCTGCGTTTCGAGCGGAACGCCCAGTCGCTCGAAGAGCGCGATCGTTTCCGCCGGGGGAAAGGCGTTCACCGCGCTGTAAAGGAAGCGCGGGTTGCCGGGGACGTGCCGGAGAAACTCCTCCGGCGGGCAGTCGTTCGTCAGGTTGCAGCGGCCCTTGCCCGTGATCGCGAGCTTGCGGCCCGGCTGCCGGTTCTTTTCGTAAACAGTAAGGCGGAGCTTTCCCCGGGAAAGCTCCGCGCAGGCGCCCGCAAACAAAAGCCCGGCGGCGCCGGCGCCGATCACGGCGACGGAGGGGCGGCCGTTATTTGTTTTTGGCGTAAACGTCATATTCTTCCCACAGCCGCTCGAGCTTGTCGAAGCGGTCGGCGATCTCCGCCTGTTTTTTGCGGCCGATCCCCACGATCAGCGCGTTGATCAGACTGAGGGGGGCGGTCAGCGAGTCGATATAGCTCGCCATGTCGCTCTTGGCGACGAGCAGCTCGTTTGCGTGCCCGGCGATCGGGGAGCCCGCGTTATCGGTGATCGCGATCACGTCGGCGCCGATCTCGTGGGCGTAGTCGACGGCGTTGACGAGCCGCGAGGAGTAGCGGGGGAAGCTGATGGCGATCAGGACGTCCCGGTCCGTCATCGGAAAGAGACTTTCAAAGACCTCGCTGCCGCTCGTGGTTTTGACGAGGCGGATATTGTCGAAGACGAGGTTAAGGCCGTAGGAGAGGAAGTCCGCGAGCGCGGCGGAGGCGCGGACGCCCATGATATAGATCTTTTCCGCCGTGACGATCCGGTCGATCGCGCGGTAAAAATCCTCGCGGCTGACCGAGTCGAGCGTGGCGCGGATCTTCTCCGCGTCGGAGAGCAGGACCTTTTCAAGCAGGTCGCCGTCCCCGAGGCGGTTGTTTGTGACCTCGATGCGCTGGTTGTAGGTCAGGCGGGAGCGGATGATCTCCTGCAGGGATTTCTGCATCTCGGGATAACCCTCGAAGCCGAGCTCGATCGCAAACCGCACGACCGTGCTCTCCGAAACGCCGACCAGCGCTCCGAGGCGCGCCGCCGTCATATACGCCGCCTTGTCGTAATGCGCGATCAGATACCGCGCGATCAGCTTCTGCCCCTTCGAAAAACTCGGAAGCCGCTCTTCCAGCAGCCGGATCAGATCTCCCGTCATGGTATGGCACCGTCCTTTTTTTCTGCCGGGGAATGACCTCCCCCGGCGGTGGTTATCCTGTCAGATAGAGTATATCCTTTTTTCTCCCGTTTGTCAATCGGGCAGGCGGCAGATCAGGCAGTTGATCTGTTTTCCCTGCTCGGAGAAGGCCCGCTCGTACTCGGTCATCACGTTGTCCTTTGCCCGGGAGGAGGCGTGCAGGTCGGTCGTGGCGAACTCCGTTTCAAACCCGGCCGCCTCCAGCGTTTCAAGCGAAAAGGCGAAGAGCTCGTCGTTATCGGTCTTCTGGACGATCCGGCCGCCCGGCGCGAGCAGGCGTTTGTACGCTTCCACCCGCTCGGGCGCGGTCAGCCGCCGCCGGACGTGCCCCTTTTTGGGCCACGGATCGGAAAAATTGAGGTAGATCGCGGACACCGACCGGGGCGGCAGCCAGTTTTCGAGGTCCTCGGCGCGCGCGATGAGGAACCGGAGGTTGCCGACGCAGCTCTCCCGCGCCGCCTCCGCCCGCTCCAGGGCGTTGACCATCACGTTCCCCACCTTTTCCACGGCGAGATAGCGCCGCTCCGGGTGGCGCGCCGCGCTCTCCACCGCAAACGCTCCCTTCCCGCAGCCGATCTCGAGATGGATCTCCCCCTCCCGGCCGTAAAAGGGCGAGGCGGGGTCGCCGAAGAGCGCGGCGGGGTCGGTCAGAAGAAACTCCGCGCACCGCGCGAGCCGCTCCTCCCCGTGGCGTTTTTTTCTCATTCTCATCTTGCAATTTTCCTCGGAGTTTAGTATAATCTAAATTAGGTAACAATCGGATTTTTTCCGCAAGCGCCCTTATGATAGCACACAAAACGGAAAAAGTCAAAGTTTTTTGCATTTTCGTTCCGGCAAAACGCGCCGGCAAGAAAGGATCTTTTCGGATGGAAAAAGCAGATTTCCTCGATCGGGTGGCGGGCGCGCTGGCGCAGCGCGGCGTCGCGGACGCGGCGATCCTCCGCTATACCGAGAAAACCTCCGCCCTGCTCGATCAGCTGCCGCCCGACGAGCTGGCCGCCGTCCTCTCCGAGCGGGTGGACCCCGAACGCTTCGTCGCCGAAATGCTCGCGGACGAACCGGGCCCCGCCCCGGCCCCCCGGGAGCCGCGGGCCCCGGCGCAGCCCGCGCCGAAACCGCAAGCGACCCCGGCTCCCAAGCCGCAGACCGCGCCGGCGCCGAAACCCCAGACCTCCCCGGCTCCCAAACCGCAAACCGCGCCGGCTCCCAAACCGCAAACCGCGCCGGCTCCCAAGCCGCAGGCGGCTCCGGCGACCGGTAAAGAACCGGCGGGCGCTTCCGGGAGCGTTTCCGCCAAAACAGAGGTGGTGATCGACACGGGCAAGCTCCCCTCCCGCGGCTTCAGCGACCGCGGCCGGGAAAAGGAAAAGGCGTCCGCCGCCCCGGTCCGCGATAACCGCGACTACTCCCGCTTCTGGCTTATCTTCTGGCTTACGCTGCCCTTCACGCTCGCGCTTGCGCTCGCCGGCGCCGCCGTGTTCGCCGCGCTGATCCTCCTGCTCGTTCTCTCCATCGCGGGGCTGACCGCGCTCCTGATCGCCGTGGCGGTCGCCGGTACGGCGCTCGCCCTCGTCGGCGTCATCTACGGCGCGATCCAGATCTTTTCCGGCGCGGCGCCCGCCGGTCTCTACGAGATCGGCACCGGTCTGATGATCGCCGGCGGCACGATGCTCGCGGGCATCCTCCTTTACAACGCCGCCGTCCGCTTCGCGCCCTATCTGATCCGCAAAACGGCGCAGCTGATCGCCTTTACCGTACGGGCGCTGAAAAAACTCTTTGTGAAGATCAAGGGGGCGATGGCACAATGAAACCGGCATCCATCATCTTTCTCGTCGTCGCGCTCGTCGTGACCTCGGTCGGCTTTTTCCTCTGCCGCAAGGCGGAGAAACAGGCGGCGGCCGAGGGAGTCGAGCTGTTCAACTCCTCCACCGACGAAGACGGCAACCGCGTTTCCACCCTCCGCTACGACACCGACGCGATGCAGAAGATCTCGGTTACCTTAAACAAAGGGACCGTGTATCTCCGTTCCGGCGAGGAGCAGAAGGTCGAAACCTATAACATGCTGGACGGCTTTTATCTCAAGGGCGTTTCGACCAATATGCTCCAGATCAACGACACCCTCGGCGTCGTCGATATGTTCAAGGAGGGCGGGCTCGGCCTCTCCTTTGACGGTCTGCGCAACGTCCTGCGCAGCTTCGACCTGATCCGCAAGGAGCGCTCGGTCGTGATCTACGTCCCGGACGGCGCCGCGCTCAACAGCATCAGCGTGTCCGTCCGCAGCGGCGATATCGTGCTGGAAAATCTCTCGACCGGCGCGGACCTCTCCCTCGAAACGGGGGAAGGCGCCGTCCGTCTCCGGAGCGTTTCCGCCAACGGGCTTTTGCAGATCAGCGCCGCAAACGGCGGCGTTTCCCTCACGGAGGGCTTTGCCGGCGATCTGCGGATCTCGGCGGACAAGGGCGACGTTTCCCTTGACAACACCATGTTCAAATCGGCGGCCGTGACCGTCGGGGAGGGAAATATCTCCCTCGCGCTCCCCTCTCCCCTCCTCTCCTACGCCGCCACCCTCTCCGCGCCGGACGGGATCGCCGTGAACGGCGCCGCCTTCGGCGTCAGTCTTTCCACCGGCGCCCAGAGCGAGCTGACCCTCTCGGCAAAGACCGGGGCCGGCCGGATGACCGTTCAGGGCTGACGGAAAAAAGCAGATCCGCGGATCTGCTTTTTCTGCTGCCGCGCCGAAAAACGCCTCTTTCAGAAAGGAATCTCGCGCCGTGGATCATCCCGTTTTTCCCGCCGGGGGACAAAGCGCCCCTCCCTCTCCCGTCCCGCCGCAGGGCTTCGTCCCGCCGGAGGGCGCGTTCGTTCCCCCGCAGGGCTTCGTCTCTCCGCAGCCCGCTTTCCCGCCGGGTGTTTTTCCCGGCGCTCCGCAGCCCGTCCCCTCGCCGGAGAGCGAGGCAAAACGCGCGTACAGCCGGGTCGGGCTCGCCTTTTTCGCGATGGTCGCCGTCGCGCAGTTCGGGCTGATACTTCCCGTCGCTCTCCTTCTTTTCTTCTTCCCGTCGCTTGCGTCGGAGACGTGGTTCAACCTGCTCTATTCCTTTCTCGCGCTCGACTGCGCCGGCCTTCTCGTCGTTCTCCTCTGCCTCCGCGGAGCGCCGAAGGACGAGATCGTCCGCCGGCCCTTCTCCTTTTCCGCCTTTGTAAAGATCGCCGTGATCTCCCTCTCGGTGATGAACCTGCTGAACTACTTTTCCCTCCGGCTGGTCGAGGCGCTGGAAGCCCTGCTCGGCACCGAGATCTCCTCGCCGCTCGATACGTCGCTCGAAACGTCCGGCGTCTGGCTCTACCTCCTCTCCGCCGTGGTGATCGCGCCGGTCTTTGAGGAGCTGATCTTCCGGCGGATCCTGCTTTCGCGCCTCGTCCGCTTCGGCGAGTGGCCCGCCGTGCTCGTCGGCGCGCTGATCTTTTCCCTCGTGCACGGCAACTTTTTCCAGATCTTCTACGCCTTCGCCGTCGGGGTCCTGCTCGGCTGGCTCTATCTGCGCACGGGGAAGATCCTCTACCCGATCCTGCTCCACTTTACCGTCAACTTCTTCGGCTCGGTGCCCGGCATCCTGCTGGAACGGTACGCGGATACCGACGCGCTGAACGCCTTTCTCGAGGATCCCTCCGCCTTCTCGGAGAAGGCCCTCTCCGCGCTCCTCCCCACCCTGATCGCCTACGGCGCGTATCTGATCGCGCTCTTTGCCGTGATCGTCTGCGGCCTGATCTTCCTCCTCACCTCGTTCCGGCGGGAGCGGCTTTGCCTCTCCCTTTCCCCCTTCCCCGCGAAAAAAACGGCGAAACTGGCGCTCGGCAACGTCGGCATGATCCTCTTTCTCGTCGTCAGCGCCCTCGTGATCCTCGCCGTTCTGTTAGAAGGAGTGCTCTTCTCATGACAAACGAAGAACGTTTTATCGACCTCTACCGCTCGAAGATCCGGCGCGAGGGCGCGGATAAGCTGCTCGACTTTCTCCGCTCCCCGCAGTCGGACTTTTTCACAGCGCCCGCGAGCGCCCGCTACCACAGCGCCTGCGAGGGGGGGCTGCTCGCCCACAGTCTTAACGTCTACGACTGTCTCTGCGACTACCTCGCCCGCCGCCGCGTGACCGACCTCTACGGGCTCTCCTACCCCGAGGAGAGCGTGGCGATCGCCGCCCTTCTGCACGATCTCTGCAAGGTCAACTGCTATAAAACGAGCTTCCGCAACCAGAAGGACGAGGCCGGGGTGTGGCAGCGCGTTCCCTTTTACGAGTTCTCCGACCCCCTCCCCTACGGGCACGGAGAAAAATCCGTCTATATCATCTCCGGGTACTTCCGCCTCACCCGCGACGAGGCGTTCGCCATCCGCTATCACATGGGCTTTTCGGGGAACGAGGATCCCCGCAGCGTCGGCGACGCCCTCCAGAAGTTCCCCCTCGCCTTCGCCCTCTCCGTCGCCGATATGGAGGCCTCTTATTTTATGGAAAAGAACTGATGGACATGGAATATCCGATCGCGTTTACCGCCGCCCTCGCGGGCGTCCCCTTTACCGTTTTCTGCCGCTTCCCGCAGAATAAAACCTTTTTTGCCGACTACCTCTCGGACGGGGAGCCGCGTTTTTCCGTTGCGCCGGAGGAAAAAGACCTCCTCGCCGCCGGGGAAAGCTACCTGCGCACCATGCGGGCGGAGGGGAAAACGCCCCTTCCCTGCAGCGAGCCCTTTCTCGAAAACCTCGCCCTCCACGCCCTCATCGCCGAAGAGATGCTCGCCTTCGACACCCTCCTCATGCACGGCTCCGCCGTCGCCCTCGACGGAGAGGTCTTCCTCTTTACCGCCGAAAGCGGCGTCGGCAAAAGCACCCATACCCGCCTCTGGCGGGAGACCTTCGGCGACCGCGCCTTCGCCTTAAACGACGATAAACCCCTCCTCGCCGTGCGGGAAGACGGCGTCTTCGCCTGCGGCACCCCCTGGTGCGGCAAGCACGGCCTCAACCGCAACGCCGTTCTCCCCCTCCGCGCCGTCGCCTGGCTCACCCGGGGACAGACCAATACCATCCGCCCCCTCTCCCCCGCCGAGGCGATCCCCACCCTCTTTTCCCAGTGCTACCGCTCCGAATCGGAAAAAAGTATGGAACAGATCCTCCGGCTCGAAGACGCCCTCCTGCGCCGCGTCCCCTTCTTCAAGCTCGCCTGCACCGTCTCCCCCGAGGCCGTCCGCGTCGCCTACGAAGGGATGACCGGGAGAGAGTGGGGAGAATAAAAAAAGACCCCTACTTTTCTGAAGAAAAGTAGGCAAAAGACTTTTCAAAAAGGGAAAAGGAATAGGGAAAGCGTATTCACAGCAAATGAAATACGAAAGCCGACCCGGTACGGATGGGTCGGCTTTCTGTTTTGGCAAAACGGCGGGAGAAATTGGATGCCGCGGGTCAGACGCCCCGCGGCTTCCGTTTTATGCCGCGCGGCTAA
>CAMKAU010000035.1 GCA_946410595.1 uncultured Clostridia bacterium | reverse complement strand
GATTTGTTTAACGCTTCAATTCAAAATTTGTTGCACTTCACTTGACAATTCATCGCGAAAGGGAAGAAAAACGCTTGACAAGCGGGAAAAGATGCCGTATAATAGGAAAGCACGCAGGCATAGTTTAGTGGTAGAACATCAGCTTCCCAAGCTGATGGTGCGGGTCCGATTCCCGTTGCCTGCTCCACAAAAAAACGCCTTTTGATAAACAAAAGGCGTTTTTTTGTGTGTTTGTGTCCGCCGGACACAACATCGTTTTCCCCGCCGCCGGCGGGGAACCGGCATTCAGCGCGCGGCGCCGATCTCGTTTTGAGCCGCGGCGCAAACGTCCCTCCTTCATCCGCGGTAGGTGATGACTTTCCCGTGTTTTTCTCCGTTCGAGACGGCGTCGCGGACCACCGTTTTTCCGTTTACAAGAACGTACCGGAGCCCCTCGGCGCGCGCCGCAACGTCGGAGAACATCGCGCGGTCCTTGATCGTGTTTTCATCGAAGATGCAGATATCGGCGTCCATGTTCTCCCAGATCAGGCCCTTTGCGGGGAGGTCGTAGACCCGCGCCGGCATCGAGGTCATCTTGCGGATCATCTCGGGCAGGGAGACGATCCCGCGCGCCCGCGCGTATTCGCCGAGCGCCCGGGGGAAGCTGGCGCGGAGCCGGGGATGATAGTATTTCGAGAGACCGACGTTGCCGGAGTCGGTACAGATCATCGCGCGCGGATGGGCGATGACCGTTTCCACGTCCTCCTCGCACATCGAAAAGAAGGCGGCGTTCACGCCGAGCTTGCTCTCAAGCATCAGATCGAACAGGACGTCAAACGGGTCTTTTCCCTTGAGAGTCGCGATCTCCGGCACCGTTTTGCCGAGACAGTCGCGGTAGGGGTTGGCTGTTGTGGGCAGGACCCAGGAGAGATCCGTGCCGTATTCTTCGATGATCCGCGCGCGCAGCGCCGCGCGGAACGCCGGCCGATTCAGATCCTCCAGGATCTCCGCCGCCGGTTTTGCGTGCTCCTCCTTCGGCAGGAAGACGGCGGAAACGGCGGTGGCGGAAGCGATGTAAGGATAAACGTCGCAGTACACGTCCTGGCCGTTTTTGTTTGCCTCGTCGATCAGGCGCAGAGTGTGGCTGACCTTGCCCCAGTTTTCCGGCTTTCCGTGCGATTTGTGATGGGAGATGACTGCGCGGACGCCGGCTTCCTTTGCGATCAGGATAAACTCTTTGACCGCCTTGACAAGCTCCTCCGCCTCGTTGCGGATATGCGCGGCGATCAGGCCGTGGTATTCGCCCACGATCCGGGCAAGCTCGATCGCCTCCTCCGTTTTGGCGTAGCAGCCGGGCGGGTAGTAGAGACCGAAGGACATCCCGAGCGCGCCGTGCTCCATGGCGGCGCGGACGCGGCGCTTCATCTCCTCCATTTCCTCCGCCGTCGGTTCGCGGTTGTCCCGCCCCATGACGGAGGCGCGCAGATTGCCGTGCCCGAGCAGAACGACGACGTTGCAGCCCTGCGGCAGCTCTCTTGCCACCTCGATAAAACCGTCGTAGGACTGGCGCAGCTTGTATTCGCTGCCGATGATCCCGCCGCGGTCTTTGAACCTAGCGGGGTCCGCCAGCTTGGAGAGAGGCGCAACGGAGGATCCGCATTGGCCGGAAATACAGGTGGTGATGCCTTGCTCCACCTTTTCCCGCTGCTCGGGGAAGGGAATGATGGAGCCGTCGGCGTGCGCGTGGCTGTCGATAAACCCGGGCGTCACGCAGAGGCCGGTCGCGTCGATCGTTTCCGCGGCGCCGGTAAGCCCGCGCCCGATCTTCACGATCTTGCCGTCCCGGATCGCCACGTCGGCGTGATACGCGGGGCCGCCCGTGCCGTCGATGATTATCCCGTTTCGGATGATGGTATCGTACATAGCAGTTCGCTCCTTGTCCGGCTCCGCGCGGTCTTCGCCGCCGGGATCCCTTTGCTAACAGTATAAAGCGTTGCGGCGGCTTTTTCAAGAGGGTACGCAGGTTTTCTGCAACAAAGAGCGCCCCCCTTTGCCCGTCGGGCAGAAGGGGGCGCTCTGTTGTCGGTCCGCCGTCTTTCAGCTTATTTTCAATTCTACGCCGGAATCACCATCCCGTTTCAAAAACCGGTCGCCGTCCTGAACGCTTACGTACATGAACTTGCTCGACCCGTCCGCGAGATAGACCAGATCGCCGCCGTCGAAGCGGAAGCGGAACACGAAGTCATACCCGCAGTGTTCCTTATCCTCGGTCATCGTCAGCACGCCGCGATCGACCGACCACGTTCCGATCCCGATATAACTGCTGAGATAACCGGCGTAGTAGGAATATGTACCGTCGGCGTTGAGGGTGATGCCAAAATCGCCGCCGAATCCCTTTTTCTCCCACACATAAAGTCTGGAATGGTTCTCCGACGGAAACGTCAGCGCGTCTCCGGTATCGGGGATATCCGTTTCGGGAGCGGCGGTTTCGGGGGCGCCGGCCGTCCCCGCGCAGGAAGCGAGCAGCAGGGCGGCAAGCGCGGCGATCAGACCGGATAAAACTTTTTTCATAAAATCACCTCCTCTCTGCTTTTTGACTGTGTCGGGCAAAACGCATCAAAAGAACCGTTATCCCTCCCGTCGCGAGGATGACGAGGAGATCGACCGGCGCCAGGACGATCCCGGGCAGCCCGTCAAAGAAGAACCCGGAGCCGAAGCGGTAGAGGTGCCCGTGGAGCAGGATCATCTCGCCCGCGTACATCGCCAGCGTGGTGAGAAGGGAAGCGGCGGCCGGGATACCGAGAGCGAGCGCCCGCTTTTTGGTGAGAAGGAGGGACCCGACAAAGATCCCGACCGTGACCCCGAGCAAAATGAAGAAGAGAGACATCAGGGAAGCGGAGAGCGGCGAGACCGTGATGCTGCCGTCCCGCCAGAAGGCCGTGAAGCAGGCGAGAATACAGAGCCCGAGAAAGAGACCGGCGGAGACGGTCTGGAGGATCAGCGCCGTTTTCCGGCTCCTCTCGCCCGAGCGGATCATCTGCGCAAAGCCGTAAAGACAGTTCAGGATCGCAAGGATCAGAACGACCGAGATCAGGTAAAAGTGGAGCTTGAACGCCGGATTGTATTCCCCGATCAGGAGATCGGCCGCCGTTTCCGTGCGGATGACCTCCACACGCTCGCCCGCGTATTCTTCCGGGGACACGGACCGGCAGAGGTACATCTGCCAATCCGCGAGCTTTGCCACGGTCTCGGTCGTTGTAACGACCACCTTGCGTTCAAAGAGCGTCTCAAACCCGAAGAACGCGGCGAGAGACAGCGCGGAGCCGCCGAGAAGGGCAAAACGTCCGAGCCGCTTGACGAACACCGGCAAAAGGAGCGCGCCGAGGATAACGGCGAACGCGATCGGCGTGTAGGGAATGATATATTTGGGATAGTTTTCCTTTTGGACGCTCCCGTCGCGGATCATGTCGCCGATGACCTGGATCCCCATCCAAAGCGGATAAAAGGAAGCGGCGATCGCGCCGGTGAGGGAGCAAAGCCAGTAGGTGGTGAGTTTTTTCTCGTTCATCACAGACTCCTTGTTACGCGGCGTTCGTCAGCAGAACGTAGGCGATGACCGCCGCGAAGATAGCGGATCCGACGGCGGAGACCGCCGTCATTTTCCGGAAGGAAAGGATATGCTCGATCCTTGTCCGGATCTTTGCCCCGCCGAACGCCGAGGCAAAGAGCGTTTTGTTTTCCTGCGCGTTGAGCAGCGCGTGCGCATAGCGCTTTTTCTCGTCGGCGGGCAGCCGGGAGAGCGTGGATTCGTCGCAGGCGAGCTCCAGATCGGAGAGAAAGAGCTTCAAAAACAGCCACGCAAGCGGGTTGAACCAGTGGAGAGCGGCGGTGAGGAACGCGACAATCCGCCACAGGTTGTCCAGCCGGCGGATGTGCCGCTCCTCGTGGAGCAGGATCAGGTCGAAATCGGCGGAGTCAGACGCGGACGCCGGGATCACGATCCGCGGACGGAAGATCCCGTACACCGCGGGGGAGACGACCTTGTGCGAAAGGTAAACGCGCCCGCGCAGCCGGTCGGCGGTCTTCAGCTCGGAAAGTGTTGCGAAGCAGAGGGCCGCCATGGCGATCACGATCGCGCCGGCGAGGACCGCCCACACGACCGCCGCGATCTCAAAAATGCCCGCCAGCAGATCGACCTTGTACGTGATCGGGAAATAACTGTTTGCCGCCATAAGACTGTTCGTAAAGCTGAAAGACACCAGCGTCCCCTCGTATACGGGCACGGTCCTGGTCGTAAAGCGTGAGAGCAGCGTCATCAGACCGTATCGGCTCCCGATGCCGAAGGGGAACCAGAACCGCAAAAAAGGAATGATCCAAAGGATCACGGCGACCCGCCTGGGGATCCGCCGGAACCGCCGGACGAGCGCGATCACGATCCCTGTGAGAGAGGCGGCGATGCTCATATTGAAGAGCCAATAGAACACTTCGCCCATTCGCTTACCTCTTGTCGATCAGAGCGCGCAGCTCCGCGATCTCGGCGTCTGTCAGCGTTTCATCCTCCAGCAAGGCGGAAAACAGCGCTTTTCTGGAGCCGGAAAACAGCTTTTCCACAAGGCCCTTCGCCTCGTTTTTCTGCACCTCGCTTTTTCGGATCCGCGACGTACAGATAAAGCCGGGCTCCTCACGTCCGACGTAGCCTTTTTCGATCAGCTTTTTGAGCACGGTATAGGTGGTGTTTTTGTTCCAGCCGATCTCCTCCGCGGCAAAGCGGCTCACGTCCTTTGCGCTGACCGGCTCCTGCCGCCAGATGATCTCCATCAGTTTGATTTCGCTGTCAAATACTTTCATACAAAAACCTCCGGACTATTTGCATAGTCTATACTACCGCAATAGTTCGTGGTTGTCAAGAGCTTTTTTGAAAAAAGAGAAGATCTGCCGCGGCTGCGGCCGCGCGGGGACGGCTCTTGCAGTCCACCGGACTGCAATTGACGCCGCGGCCTTGCGGCGCGGCATAGAAAGCGACTTTCGCGGAGCGAAAGTATCGTCTGAATGATCGTCCCGTTCGAATCCTTCTCGTTCAAACGAAAAATACCCAATCGCCCCTGAAGGGCGATTGGGTATTTTGTGATTAACAGACAAAATAGCCCAATGGCAAAAATGTCGTAAAATTGAGATTTCTGACGCAATATCAATATTATAGAGAATTATAGTTTTTACACCAACAAAATAGCCCAACAGTTTATCGTCAATCCGTTTATCCCGACAAGCCGGAATTTTACCAACGCTTCATATTCTTTTCAAACTTGCATACATAGGTTTGTTTCAATTCCTCGGCAGATATTCCGTAACAAAGCAGCACGTCATTGAAATACATGAGAACATCTGCCAATTCTTCAATCAGATGCTCACGCAATCCTGCTTCTTGGCTCGCTTTCTCACCGCCGTGCTTTTTAATAATATCAATTACTTCTCCTATTTCTCCTATCATCCACAACAATTTGTCTTTCCCACGTTCGGGACAAATCGGCTTCCATTTGTCTTTATACTTTTCCTGTAAAGTCTTTTGCATTTCAAGCATTTCGTTTATTCCGAAATCATTCATTATTCTAACCTCCGCAAATCCCGATTTGTCGATTTCTCTCTGTTTATTATAACACAATTACATGTGATTCTCAATCTGTCTTAAAGCGTCGGTTCTCATAGTGATAGTACCTCCGCAAAATAGCCCAAAATGATGCCGCCGCCAAAGGCGGCTAATGATGTATCGGCTATCGCCGAAATGATGTAGATCACTACGCGATCAATGATGTGATGTTTGCCCCTCATGTCCCGCAGGACACATCATTGCCGAAGGCAACATCATATGCGAAGCATACATCATTTGCCCCGCAAAGGGCAAACATCATTGAAAAAAGCACGCTTTCGCGTGCTTTTTTCTGGCTGCGGAAGAAGGATTCGAACCCTCACAAACAGAGTCAGAGTCTGTCGTGCTACCCTTACACAATTCCGCATTTTTCGGGCGCTCGTTTATTATAGCATCGTCGGTCCCGGTTGTCAATCGTTTTTCAAAAAAAACTCGCTTTTTCTTTTTCTGTTTTCTTGCTTTCCGCCCTGCGCTCCTGTATAATAAGGAAGGCGGTCGCCGGCCGACCGCGGAAAGAGGAGACCTTATGTTTATCCAGTATCTCCAGAAGATGACGCTGCTCGATTTTCCCGGCAGGGTCGCGTGTACGCTCTTTTTGCACGGGTGCAATTTTCTTTGCCCGTTCTGCCATAACCCCGGGCTTGTGACCGCGCCGCCGGACGACGCCTCTCTCTGCAGCGAGGAGGAGATCCTTTCCTATCTCCAAAAGCGCAAAGGGATCCTCGACGGCGTGGCGATTACCGGCGGGGAACCGCTCCTTCGGGAGGAGATCGTCCCTCTGCTTGAAAAGATCAAGGCGCTCGGCTACGCCGTTAAGATCGACACCAACGGCACCTTCCCCGACCGGCTGGAGAGGATCGTGGGCGAGGGGCTCTGCGACTACGTGGCGATGGACGTGAAAAACTGCGAGGCCCGCTACGCGGAAACGGTCGGTCTGAAAAAGCTCAACTTCGAGCCGATCCGCCGCAGTATGGCGTTCCTCCTTTCCGGCGCGGTAGACTACGAGTTCCGCACCACCGTCGTCCGCGAGCTGCACGGCCGGGAGGACCTCCTTGCCGCGGCGGAGATGATCCGCGGGGCAAAACGCTACTTCCTGCAAAAGTTCAACGACACCGGCGATCTGATCGGCGGCGGCTTTACCGCGTACGGCGACGAAGAAATGCGCGAGCTCCTCTCGGACGTCCGTTTTGTCCTTCCCACCGCCGAACTGCGCGGAGTGTAAAAACTACATATAGTATTTTTGGTTATTTTTGACCACTATATCTTGTGGTTACGCCTTGACAATCGCCTTTCGC
This sequence comes from uncultured Clostridia bacterium, assembly GCA_946410595.1. Lineage (GTDB taxonomy): Bacteria > Bacillota > Clostridia > Oscillospirales > CAG-272 > RUG12395. Next base: position 12,570 of record CAMKAU010000035.1, on the reverse strand, counting down.
TATGGTAAGATTAGAGTAATCTGATTTTCTGATAGCGAAAGGCGGTTTTTTTATGTATCAAGTAGTAAAACGCGACAACCGGATCGTCGATTTTGACATATCCAAGATCTCCAAGGCGATCTCTCTCGCCTTTGAAGCCTGTGGCAGGCAGTCCGCGCCGAGCGTGATCGACTTCCTCGCGCTGAAGGTCACGGCGGATTTTGAGCCCAAGGTCAAGGACTCTCTCGTCTCGGTCGAGGATATTCAGGACAGCGTGGAGTCCGTTCTGATCCAGGCGGGCTATTCCGACGTGGCAAAGGCGTATATCCTCTATCGCCGCCAGCACGAAAAGCTCCGCAACATCAGCTCGACCCTCCTTGACTATAAGGAGCTGGTCAATCAGTACGTCAAGGCGGTCGACTGGCGCGTGAAGGAGAACTCCACCGTCACCTATTCCGTCGGCGGTCTGATCCTTTCCAACTCCGGCGCGATCACCGCCAACTACTGGCTCTCCGAGGTCTACGACGACGAGATCGCCAAAGCGCACAAAAACGCCGATATCCACCTCCACGACCTCTCTATGCTCACCGGCTACTGCGCCGGCTGGTCGCTCCGTCAGCTGATCCAGGAGGGGCTCGGCGGCGTCCCCGGCAAGATCACCTCCAGCCCGGCAAGCCACCTGGCCACCCTCTGCAACCAGATGGTCAACTTCCTCGGCATCATGCAGAACGAGTGGGCGGGCGCGCAGGCGTTCTCCTCCTTTGATACCTATCTCGCCCCGTTCGTCCGGGTGGACAACCTCCCCTACGATCAGGTCAAAAAGTGCATCGAGTCCTTCGTCTACGGCGTGAACACCCCCTCCCGCTGGGGCACGCAGGCGCCCTTCTCCAATATCACCCTCGACTGGACCGTCCCCGCGGACCTCGCGGAGCAGAAGGCGATCGTCGGCGGCAAGGAGCAGGACTTCACCTACGGCGACTGCCAGAAGGAAATCGATATGGTCAACAAGGCGTTCATCGAAACGATGATCGAAGGGGACGCCAACGGCCGCGGCTTCCAGTACCCGATCCCGACCTACTCCATCACCCGCGATTTCGACTGGTCGGATACCGAAAACAACCGTCTCCTCTTCGAGATGACCGCCAAGTACGGTACGCCCTATTTCTCAAACTATATCAACAGCGATATGGAACCGAGCGACGTCCGCAGCATGTGCTGCCGTCTGCGCCTCGACCTGCGCGAGCTCCGCAAAAAGTCCGGCGGCTACTTCGGCAGCGGCGAGTCCACCGGCTCGATCGGCGTCGTGACGATCAATATGCCCCGCATCGCCTATCTTGCGAAAGACGAGGAGGATTTCTTCCGCCGTCTCGACAACCTGATGGATATTTCCGCCCGCTCTCTCGATATCAAGCGCAAGGTCATCACCGAGCTGATGCAGAACGGCCTCTATCCCTACACCCGCCGCTACCTCGGCACCTTCGACAATCACTTCTCCACGATCGGTCTCGTCGGGATGAACGAGGCGGGTCTCAACGCAAAGTGGATCGGGCTTGATATGACCCACAAGGAGACGCAGGACTTCACGGCGAAGACCCTCAACCACATGCGCGAGCGTCTTTCCGACTATCAGGAAAAGTACGGTGCCCTCTTCAACCTCGAGGCGACCCCCGCCGAGTCCACCGCCTACCGTCTTGCCAAGCACGACGTGCAGCGCTATCCCGATATCAAGACCGCGTCGATGTACGGGGAAGTGCCCTACTACACCAACAGCTCTCATCTGCCGGTCGGCTTTACCGAGGACGTGTTCTCCGCTCTCGATATCCAGGACGAACTGCAGACCCTCTATACCTCCGGCACCGTCTTCCACGCCTTCCTCGGGGAAAAACTGCCGAGCTGGCAGTCCGCCGCCGCTCTTGTCCGCAAGATCGCGGAGAACTACCGTCTGCCCTACTACACCATCTCTCCGACCTATTCCGTCTGCCGCGAGCACGGCTATATCGCCGGCGAGCATTTCAAATGCCCGAAGTGCGGCAAGGACGCGGAGGTTTACAGCCGCATCACCGGCTACTACCGTCCGGTCCAGAACTGGAACGCCGGTAAGACGAAGGAGTATCAGGACCGCCGCGTGTACGACGTGGCCGCCAGTATGACCAAGCACAGCTTCGGCACGCACAAGGCGGAAGCCGCGTGCGCCTGCGAGGAAAAGACCGGGGCGCCGGACGGGATCGTCCTCTTTGCGACCGCCACCTGTCCGAAGTGCCGCGTTGTGATGCAGATGCTTGAGAACCGCGAGCTTCCTTATACGAAAAAACTGGTCGAGGAAAACGAGGAGGAGGCGCGCGCCCTCGGACTCCGCCAGGCGCCCACGCTGATCGTGACGAAAAACGGCGAGAGCGTGAAGTACGAAACGATGACCGATATCCGGGAATATCTGAATAATCTCTGATGATGTATGACAGTATCGTGATCGGCGGGGGTCCCGCCGGACTGACGGCGGCGATCTATCTCCGCCGCGCGGGGAAGCGGGTCCTGCTCCTGGAGCGGGAAGCTTACGGCGGACAGATGACCTTTTCCCCGAAGATCGAAAACTATCCCGGCGTCTCCTCGATTGCGGGGAGCGAGCTGTCGGACCGGATGCTCGCCCACGCCCTCGATCAGGGAATGGAAACCGAGTTTGCGGAAGCCGGGGAGATCGTCCCCTCGGAGGGCGGCTTTACCGTCCGGACCGACGCGGGGGATTTCGCCGCAAAGACCGTGATCATCGCCGCGGGAGCTAAGCACCGTCTCCCCGGCGTTCCCGGGGAGGAGAAGTACCTCGGCAAAGGGATCTCCTTCTGCGCGGTCTGCGACGGCGCCTTTTACGCGGGCAAGCCGGTCGCCGTGATCGGCGGCGGCAATTCCGCCATGCAGGAGGCGCTCCAGCTCTCGGAGCTGGCGTCTTCCGTTACGATCGTCCAGAACCTTGCGTATTTTACCGGCGAGCAGCGCCTTGCCGAGCTGATCGAAAAGAAAGAGAACGTCTCCGCGATCTTCGGCGCAACGGTCGAGCGTTTCACCGGCGAAGGGGAGATCGACGGGCTCGATCTCGTCGTAACGGAAACGGGCGAGCGGCGTCATCTCGCCGTTGACGGCGTCTTCGTCGCGGTCGGCCTTTCCCCGGAAACAAAGCCGTTTGCTTCCTTACTTGATCTCGACCGCTTCGGTTACGCCGTCGCGGATGAAAGCGCCGCAACGAAGACCCCCGGGCTATTTGTTGCCGGGGACTGCCGCGCAAAGGCGGTCCGGCAGATCTCGACCGCCGCGTCGGACGGCGCCGCGGCCGCTCTCGCCGCCTGCGCCTATCTTGACAGGAACTGACGGTTTTTTCCCCCGATTTTATTATCTTTCAGGAGGTTTTCCATGAAGTTTTGTACAAACTGCGGAACCCGGATCCCCGACGGCGCCGGCGCCTGCCCCGCCTGCGGAAAGGCGATCGACGGCCCGGAGACAAAAACGGAAGCGCCGGGCGCGGAGCAGCAGCCCGCGGCCAACCCGAACCCCGGTTATCAGAATCAGCAGAACTATCAAAGTCAGCAGAGTTATCAAAACCCTTACAGCGCCCGGAACACCCAGTATTATCCGCCGCAGACGCCCGCTCCCGCCGTGATCGTGCCGAACAGCGCCGCGCAGGAACCGGCCGGCATCGGGTTCTATCTTCTGATGTTTTGTGCCGGTCTGATCCCGCTGGTCGGCCTGATCTCCCATATCGTGATCGCCTGCACGGCGGAAAACAAGAGCAAAAAGAATTTCTGTATCGCGGTGCTCATCTTTATCGCCATCACCGTCGTTCTTGTGCTTTTGTTCGGCGCGGTTCTTGCAGGCCTGGCTGAATCGATTCTTTCCAATCTGTCGGGTTATTCCGGGTTGATGTAACGAAAAAAGAGAAACGCCTGATCGGACCGATCAGGCGTTTTTCGTTTGGTGGAACGCGGCGGCGTAAGCGTCCGCGAGTACCGGCGCGGTCGGGGAAGCGTCCGGCGTCGGCGGTTCGTCCGCCACCACACGCAAGAGGCAGTCTCCCATCATCCGGCCCTCCCCGGAGACAAGAAGACGGCTTCGCAGAGAGTCGGCTTTCTCCTCGCTTGCGCGGAGGAGCCAGACCTTGCCGGAGAGCCCTTCGGTCAGCTCGCTTTCCGTTCCGGCGGAGAGGAGCCGCCCCTCGCGCAAAAAGAGAACGGAATCGGCGAGCAGCGCGGCGTCGTCCGGGTATTGCGAGGCGATGATCACGATCTTTCCCTCGGATACGGAGCGGAGATACCGCGCGACCGTGGTTTTGCGGAAGTGGTCAAGCCCCGCCAGCGGCTCGTCCAATAGTAAAATCGGCGGATCGCCGATCAGCGCGGCGGCAAGGGAAAGCCGCCTGCGCAGCCCGCCGGAGAGCTCGCGGACCGGGCGGTCCTTCGTTTCCTCAGGGAGGAGTACGGCAAGCAGTTCGTTTACCTGTTTGCTTTTTTTGCCGCCCCAGAGCCCGCGCAGCGTTGCCATATGGTCGAGGAACTGCCGGACGGTAAAGGTGGGCAGGGGCTCGTCCGCCTGCGGCATAAAGCCGAGCAGCTTGCGGTATCGCGCGCCCCACTTCAGCGTTTCGCGGCAGTCGCCTTTTTCATTCTCAAAAAAGACGCCGCCGCTCTCCGGTGTGAGCTCGCCGGAGAGGATCTGGAGCAAAACGGATTTTCCGCAGCCGCCGGGACCGAGAAGGACGGACACCTCCTGCCCGAAGTTGTGGGAAAAGGAGTCCAGCGCCGCGCCGGACAGATACGTTTTGCTGATTTTACGAACGATCAGTTTCATCTTATCGGATCTTCACCTCAAACTTGGTTTTGCACCGCGGGCAAACGACGCTGTGCGCCCCCTTTTTTCTCGGAAGGCGGATCGTCGCTTTGCAGGAGGGGCATTTGCGGTAGACGTTGGTTTTTCTCTCCCTGAACCGCCGCGCCGTCAGGGTAAAGAAGGAACGGATCCTCCCGAAAAAGCGGAGGAACGCGGCGTTCTCCTTCTGCCGCGCGGCAAAGTTCCGCGAGAAAAAGCGGAACAGCGTGTAGGAAAACAGTCCCCAAAAGAGAAGGGAGATCGAAAAGTGCCGGATGAAAAGGTTAAGCGCCGCCAAAACGATCAACGCGATATGGCTGGCTTTGGCAAGCGCGTCGTATCCCGTCGCGCCGTAACGCCCGATCATAAAGCGGGCGAGCTTTTCTCTGAAGCGGTTCATAGCGCCTCCGATAATAAGGAAATCACGGGACAGCCCTTTTCCAGCAGTTCTCTCACGCGGGCGCGCCGCCCCGTGAGATAGAGATAGCCGAGCAGGGCCTCCAGCCCCGTCGCGATGCGATAGTCGCTCATGCGGGCGTGCTTCGGGAAGTTGAGATGGCCGCAGTTGCGCCCGCGTTTGAAGATCGCGGCCTCCTCTTCGTCAAGGAGGTTTTCGATCTGCCGGTAGGTTTCCGCCTGCGCCGCGGCCACCACGATCTTCTGCGCCGCCGCCGTGAGATCGCGCGAGCCCGTGATCCCGCTTCTGACCAGCGTTTCGCGGACGTAGAGCTCCATCACGCAGTCGCCGATATAGGCAAGGGTGACCCCGTCGAGGGAAAAGGGTTTTTCAGACGTTTGATTCACCGCGGGTTCCTCTTAAAAAATCAGATAAAGCAGGAGAAGGAGGATCCCCAGGCCGATGCGGTACCAGCCGAAGGATTCAAAACTGTGGCGCCGGACAAAGCTGATCAAAAACCGCACCGCGACAAGGGAAACGAAGAAGGCGACCGCCATCCCGAAGAGAAGGACGACGACCTCCGCAAAGAGGAAGGAGGAGGCGTATTTGATCAGCTTTAAGAAGCTGGCTCCGAACATGACGGGGATCGCCAAAAAGAAGGAGAACTCCGCCGCCGCCGTGCGGCTCACGCCGAGCAGGGAGGCGCCGAGGATGGTCGAGCCGGAGCGGGAGGTGCCGGGGATCAGCGCCAGCACCTGAAAGCAGCCGATACGGAACGCCGTTTTGGGGTCGATCTCGTAAACGGAATTGATGCGGAATTCTTTTCCCGCGTTGCGCCGCTCGACGACGATAAAGGCGACGCCGTAAAAGATCAGCGTGAAAGCGACGACAAGCACGCCGGAGAGGAACTTGTCGATCACGTCGTCAAGAAGCAGACCGACGATCCCGGCGGGCACGGCCCCGATGAGGACCATCAGCCAGAGGCGCAAGGTCTTTTTGGAAACCGACCATTCCTTTTTGCCGCCGACCGCGCGCGAGCGGAAGGGGTTGAGTTTTCTCCAGTAGAGGACAAGGATCGCTAAAATCGAGCCGAACTGGATCACAACCTTGAACATATTGAAAAAGTCGTCGGAAAGAGAGAAGGGCAGGATCCGTTCCAGGATGATCATGTGCCCGGTGCTGCTGATGGGGAGCCATTCGGTGATCCCCTGGAGGATCCCGTAAAGGATCGCTTTGATGATTTCAAGTACTATCATAGGTCGTTATCCTTTCTCAAAGATGCGGATAGGAGCCGCGCAGGATGGTGCCTTTGCGGACGGGTCGGGGGAGGGAAAGAAGGAAGCGCTGCTTCGGGTGGGGAACGGAGAAAAGGGGCTCGCCGGTTTCCGAGACGAGAGCGGAAACGGAAAAGGGCTCGCCCGTCCGCCCCGGCTCCAGAAGCTCCACGGTATCCCCGACGGAGAACTTGTTGTGCTGAAGAAACAGCGTCTGTCCGTTTTCGTTTGTGTCGGCGATCGCCTCGGCGAGGTAGGCCTTTTCCCGGATGTAGCCGTCCTCCGTGACGGTGTTGACGTCCGCAAAAAGAGAGGAAAAATAGTACCCGGTCGAGTAGGCGCGATGGGAGACGCTGTCCAGTTCCTCCTTCCAGCGCGGGTCAAATCGGTACTTTGCCGGATCGCGCCCGTAGGCGTCCAGCGCCATCCGGTAGGTGTTGGCGGTCACGGCGGCGTAGTAGGCGCTTTTCATCCGCCCCTCGATCTTCAGACTGGAGAGACCGGCCTCGATCAGTTCCGGGATATGCCCGATCATCGAAAGATCGCGCGAGGAGAGGATAAAGGTCCCCCGGTCTTCATAGACGGGCAGTTTTTCCGTCTGGTGCTTTTCCTCGGAGATCACAAAGTTCCAGCGGCAGGGCTGGGTGCAGGCGCCGCGGTTGGAGTCCCGCCCGGCCAGGTATTGGGAGAGCAGGCACCGGCCGCTGTACGAAACGCACATCGACCCGTGGATAAAGGTCTCCAGCTCAAGGGACCGGGGGGTGTTGCGGCGGATAAAGGCGATCTCGGCGAGGGTCAGCTCCCGCGCAAGGACCACCCGCTTCACGCCCAGCCGGTGCCAGGCGCGGCAGGCGGCGGCGGAAACGGCGGACGCCTGGGTGGAGAGGTGGATCTCGGCGGCGGGGATCAGCTCCCTCGCCGTTTCGATCACGCCGATATCGCTGATGATCAGCGCGTCCGGCGGGTCTTTCGCGAGCGCGCGCAGAAAGCGGCGCAGCGCGGGGTATTCGTCCGAATGCGGGAGAACGTTGACGGCAACGTAGACCTTTTTGCCGAGGGAGCGGGCGTAGGGGATCGCCGCCCGGATCTCCTCAAGGGAGAAGTTTTTGGCGGCGCTCCGCATACCGAAATCCTCACCGGCCAGATAGACGGCGTCCGCCCCGTAGCGGAAGGCGGCCAGCATCTTCTCGTAGCTGCCGGCGGGGGAGAGTAATTCAGGCAGTTTCATACCTTTTATTGTACCGCGTCAAAGCGGTTCTGTCAATCTCCGCGGCCGATCTTTCGGTGAAAAGCCGCAAAAAGTTGCAAACGCCGTTTTGCTGTGTTATACTATACGTAATACGAAACAGAGGTGCGGAAAATGGCGGTCCGATCCAAGATCCTGCGCGCGCAGCTTTCCTTTCTCAAACCGATCGTCGATCGCTGCAGCGTCGAAACCGCGCGCAGAGCGCAGGAGCAGATCGGCAGGATCATGTACGTCCCCAAAAAGGGAAGGGTCACGGTAGAGAAAAAGACCTTTTCCGCGTTTTCCGGCGAGTGGATCCTGCCGGAAAAGGAGAAAAAGGGGAAAAGGGGCGATCCCCTTGTGATCCTCTATCTTCACGGCGGCGGGTACGTGGCGGGCGGGCTCGACTACGCCCGCGGCTTCGGCAGCGCTCTTGCCGCGCGGTACCGGCTGCGCGTTTTTACCGCCGCATACCGCCTCGGGCCGGAGCATCGGCACCCCGCCGCGCTCGAGGACGCAGAAGAAGCGTTTTTCTACCTGCTCGCGGAGGGGTACTCTCCCCGGCGGATCCTGCTCTGCGGCGAGAGCGCGGGAGGAGGGCTCTGCTTCTCGCTCGCTGTCGCCCTGCGGGATAAGGGCGTTTCCCCCGCCGGGATCGTCGCGATCTCGCCCTGGACCGATCTGACGCAGAGCGGCGCCTCGTGTTCTGAGAACGCCGAGCGCGACCCCTCGCTTTCCAAAGAGCGGCTTGACGCGTTTGCCAAGCTTTATACCGATACCCCGTTAGATCCGCTCGTTTCCCCTCTGTTTGCCGATCTGACCGGGCTGCCGCCCTCGCTGATCTTTGCCGGCGGGGACGAGATCCTGCTTGACGACGCCCGCCGGATGCAGGAGCGGCTCTTGGCGGCGGGATGCTCCTGCTCGCTTTCCGTTGCGCCCGGCATGTGGCACGTTTACCCCCTCTACGGCGTGAAAGAAGCCAAACGGGATTTCGAACGCATCGAACGATTTTTGACAGGCATGGAAGAATGAAATCAGAACGAAAATGGATGCGGCTGGATAACGCCGCCAAAATCTATCCCGCCGCCAAACGGCGCCGGTGGACGAGTCTTTTCCGCCTTTCCGCGGATCTCGACCGGGAGATCGACCCCGCCGTCCTCGCGCGGGCGGCCGCGGTCACGGTCAAACGCTTCCCCTCGATCAACGTCCGGCTGGGGAAGGGGCTTTTCTGGTATTATCTGGAGGAAAACGACGCTCCCCCGACGCCGCGGGAGGACGGGGAAGGTCCCTGCCTTCTGATGAAAAAGTCGGAGCTCGAGCGCTGCGCCTTCCGCATCCTCTACTATCGGAACCGCGTCGCCGTGGAGTTTTTCCACTCGCTGACCGACGGGACCGGCGGGATGATCTTTTTTAAAAACCTGATCGCGGAGTATCTCAGACAGGATAGCGGGATCGAGGCGCCCCTCACGCACGGATTGCTGGATCTCGCGGCGGAACCGGACCCGGAGGAGCTGGAGGACAGCTTTCTCCGTTACGCGGGCGAGGTCCGCAAAAGCCCGAAGGAAGCGAAGGCCTACCACATCCCCGGGCGGGCGGAAGCGTACGGCGTGCGCCACTTTATCTCCGGGACGCTCGACCTCGCGGCGGTAAAGGCGAAAGCAAAGGAATACGGCGCAACGCTGACCGTTTTTCTGGCCGCCGTAATGATCCGGGCGATCGAAACGATCGAGGAGCGCCGCGTGCCGATCCGCGCGCTGCGCAAGCCGGTCAAGGTCCTGGTCCCGATCAACCTGCGGAAGTTTTTCCCCAGCAAAACGCTCCGCAACTTCGCCCTGTTCGTGATGCCGGGGATCGACCCGCGGCTCGGTCATTACGATCTCGACGAGATCGTGCGCATCGTTTACCACAGTATGGGGATTTCCGTGGCGGAGAAGGAGCTTGCCGCTCATATCGCCTCCAACGTACGCCCGGAACAGTCGATGCTCCTCAAGCTGATGCCGCTTTTTATCAAAAACTTTGCGATGAAGATGGTCTATCAGACGGCGGGAGAAAAAAAGTCCTGTATCTGTATGTCGAACCTCGGGCAGGCGGAGTTCCCCGACGAGGTCGCCGCGCATATCCGGCGGGTGGATTTTATCCTCGGACCTCTTTCAACGACCAACTATACCTGCGGGCTGATCAGCTACGGAGGAAAGCTGCGGATCGACTTTGTCAACGTGGTGAAAGACCCGGAGCTGGAGAGGGAGTTTTTCCGTCTGCTGCGCTCTCTCGGTCTGTCCGTATATCTTGAAAGCAACGAGTAAAGGAGAAGCTCATGTACTGTGTTCATTGCGGCGTGGAGCTGGCCCCCGGCACGGCGGAGTGCCCCCTCTGCAAAACGCCCGTTCTTTCCCCCGATCCCGTGCGGCCGGAAGACTACCGCCCCCTCTTTCCCCCCAAAGAGGCGCAAACGAAAGCCAGGATGGGGAACGGGATCAAAGCGATCCTGATCGCCCTGATTTTGATGATCCCCGCCGTTTCCGTCCTGATCTCCGATCTCAGTCTCAGCGGCCGGATCTCCTGGTCCGGGGTGGTGCTCGGCGCGCTTGCCGTCTTTTTCGTCTTTCTGACCTCCCCGCTCTACGGCAGGGAACCGCGCCTCGGCGTGATTTTCTTTCTGGACGCCGCCACGGTGCTCCTGTATCTGCTCTTTCTGGAGAGCTATACCGGCGGGCGGTGGTTTACCCCCTTTGCGCTCCCGCTGACCGTCGTTTTCTTCCTCTCCGTCGCACTGATCGGCCTGTTAACGGAAAAAAAGCGGCTCTCCGTGCTGAAAACGGTCAGCGTTTCGCTTCTCATCCTCGCGGTATTTTGCGTGATCTGCGATCTCTTGATCCATCTCGCGTTTTTCGACAAGTTCGGCATCTCCTGGTCGCAGTATCCCCTCTTTATCCTGCTGCTTCTCGGCGGTATCTGCTTTGCCGCCGACCGGTCCGAAACGTTCAAAGAAAAACTGAAGAAAAAGCTTTTCCTCTGATCCCTCGTTTCCCCCGTCAACTCTTTGCGCCGGCCGCGCGAACGCGTGAAAAGAGAAAAGACCGTCGGAATCTTTCCGACGGTCTTTTTTCATGCGTTTTCCGTTTTGCTTTCTTCCTCCGCTTCCAAGACCCGGTAATTAACCTTGCCGACAAGGGTCTTCGGCAGCTCGGAGCGGAACTCGATATCGTAGGGGATCGCGTATTTCGCCATATTCTGCTTGCAGTGCGCGAGGATGGAGGCCTTGATCTCCTCCGTTCCTTCCACACCCGGCCGGAGCACGACGAACGCCTTGACCTTTTGCATTTTGTAGGTGTCCTTCACGCCGATCACGCAGGAGATCAGCACGTCCGGGTGCGCGTCGATCACGTTTTCCACCTGCGAAGGGTAAACGTTGTAGCCGGAGGAGATGATCATCCGCTTGATCCGCTGGCGGAAGTAGATAAACCCTTCTTCGTCCATCTTGCCGAGGTCGCCGGTGTGGAGCCAGACCTTGCCGTCCTCGTGGGTGCGTAGGGTGTCCGCGGTCTCCTCGGGGTTATCGAGATACCCGATCATCACGGAGGGACCGGAGATGCAGATCTCGCCTTCTTCCTCGGGCGGGAGTACCTCGCAGGTGCCGGGCTTGACGATGCAGTACTCGGTGTCTGGATAGGGAACGCCGATGCTCCCCTCCTTGTAGGTATCCGGGGGCGTGAGGCAGCTCGCCGTAACGCATTCCGTCGTGCCGTAGCCCTCGCGGATCTGCACCGGCGCGTTGTGGTCGCGCAGGAACTTGTCCGCCTTCCGCTTCAGCTCGATCGAGAGGGAATCTCCGCCGCTGAACACGCCGAGCAGATAGGAGAGATCCACGCCGTCCAGCTTCTTGTTGCGGAAGATCGCCTCGTAGAGCGTGGGAACGCCGACGATAAAGTTGGGCTTTTTCTTTTTGAGGATCTCGGTATAAGAGTCCGGGGTAAAACGGGGGATCAGGATGCAGCGCATCCCGAAGGAGAGCGGCATATGGATACAGACCCCGAGTCCGAAGCCGTGGAAGATCGGCATCACGGAGAGCATCTTCAGCGTGCCGGGCGCTTCGTAGACGGTCTCGCAGCCGCTCGCTTTTGCCGTTTGCAGGGCGAGAGCGTTGAAGTTCAGGTTGGAGAGCATGATCCCCTTGGTGGTACCGGTCGTTCCGCCGCTGTAAAGGATCGCGGCCACGTCCTTGCCGCGCTTGGTGAGATCCTCCGGCGAGGCGGTCGTTTTCCCGGCGGCGATAAAATCCTTCCAGGTCACGTAGCCCTCTTCGGGGAGCGCGTACTTCTTTTGCGTCAGCTCGTAGCCGATCCGCAAAAGCGGGGAAAGCTCGTCCTGGATCTTTGCCACGATGATGAAAAAGGGCTGCTTCACGTCTCCGCGGATCGAGGCGACCTTTTCGTAGAAACTGTCCAGGGTGAGGATCGCTTTGGAGGCGGAGTGATTGAGATAGAACGCGATCTCACCGGCGCCGGAGAGCGGGTGGACCATATTCGGGATCGCGCCGATCTTGTTGAGCGCGTAGAAAAACTGCACCGCCTGCGGGGTGTTCGGCATACAGATCGTCACCCGGTCCCCGCTTTTGATGCCGGCGGCGGCCAGAGCGGAGGCGGCGCGGTCGATCTTGCGGAGAAAATCCGCGTAGTTTGTGGTCTTTCCGAAAAACTCATAGGCGATATTGCCGGGATACTTCAGCGCGGCGCTCCGTACCATTCCGTACATGGTAAGATCAGGGTAGGTGAGAGAGGCATAATACTGTTTCATAAATCGCTCCTCATCGGTGAAAATAGGATCGCTCGAATAAAAACAGTATAGCA
>CAMKAU010000034.1 GCA_946410595.1 uncultured Clostridia bacterium | reverse complement strand
GGATCAGATGCAGGACGCGATGACGCCGGAGCGGGCGGCGTCGCTGCTCGCCGGAGGCTGTGTCTCCCGCGCCGCCGCGGAGCGGTACGCCCGGGAGCATGCCACCCCCGCGCCCGCGACCCCCACGCCGGTCCCCACCGCCGCCCCTACGCCGGTCCCCACGCCGGTGTTTGACGACTATCTGAACACGCTGACGAAGGGAGACCGTCAGGTCGCGGATCTGCTTCTCGAATTCATCGGCGTGGCGATCTCCAACGTCAAGGGCTACCGGATGAAGAAATCACTGTTCATGGTCGGACCCGGCGATACGGGAAAATCTCAGCTCAAGTCTCTTTGCGAAAAGCTTGTCGGTCACGAGAACTTCAGCAGCTGCGATTTCAACGATCTGGAAGAGCGTTTCGGGACGAGCGATCTCTACGGAAAGCGGCTTGCCGGCAGCGCCGACGCCTCGCACATGAGCGTGAAGGAATTGAAGACCTTCAAAAAGCTCACCGGCGGCGACAGTATCCACGCCGAGTTCAAGGGACAGAAAGCGTTCGACTTCACCTACAACGGTCTGCTATGGCTCTGCATGAACAGCCTGCCGAAATTCGGCGGCGACAACGGGCCGTGGGTGTACGAACGCATCATGGTTGTCGTCTGCGATAACGTCATCCCGAAGGACAGGCAGGACAAAACCCTGCTTGACAAAATGTTTGCCGAGCGGGAAGGCATCATCCAGAAAGCCGTCGCCGCTCTGCAGAAGGTGATCAGCAACGAATACCGTTACGACGAGCCTGCAAGCGTCGCCCGGGTACGCGACGAGTACAAGCTGGAAAACAGCTCTGTCGCCGCGTTCTTTGCCGACTGCGTGTGCCTGCGCCCGCAGAAGAAGATCACCGACTGCTGCACGACCGGCAGAGTCTACCGGGTCTATCAGAGCTGGTGCAAAGACAACAACCACGGGTATTCCGAGACCGAGCGCGACTTCCGCAAAGAGATCTCCCGCCTGATGGGCGGCGAGTTCAAAGACGTCACCGTCAAGCGCAACGGCTATTCCTACTACCGCGACTATACTTTGACGCTGGACGCCAAGAAGGATCACGTATCGGCATACGGGTATGACAACGTGGTCTGACCGGCTGAATGTGAAATGACGGTAGCACTTGTAGCCGTGCTTTCCGGATCCGGACAAAAACCGGACGGAGAAAGCGCGCGGTAAAGTCGGGATGAACCGCTACTGCGACTACACGCGTTTTCGTATTCAGCCCGGTATCAAAAGTGCGAAGCACCACGTTTAGGCAAAACAGAACGGTTGTTAAACGTCATCATCAGGCGGGGAGAGTCAAGGGAGAAACTCCCTTGCCCACGCGCATGACATCTTTGCACGGCTCGCCGTGAAAGTGTCATAGTGGGTTACACACATTCGAAGAATGGTGTAACGCCCGGCTCCGCCGAAATTACAGGAAAGGAGGTATGCCGTTGGCAACGAAAAAAGAAGATAAGAGCTGCGCAAGGGTCAAGTGCTACAAAGCGGGCAACGTCTCGGATATCGAGCGGCACAACGAGCGGAAAAACAGCGACTACGGAAACGTCAACGTCGAACCCGCGCGGATCCCGTTCAACGTCCACTTCAAGGATCCCGGCGGGAAATCGTATATGGATATTCTGCGCGAGAAGGAAGCGCGGGGCGAGGTCTCCCGCCGTGGGTTGAAAGCCGACGCCACGCTTTTTGACGAAATGGTACTCGATATCAACACGGTCTATTTCGAGGAGCACGGCGGTTACGAATTCGCAAAAGAGTTCTACGCCGAAGCGTATCGGTTCGCGGTCAAGAAATACGGCGAGGAAAACATTCTCTCCGCCGTCATGCACGCTGACGAGATCAACTTGGCGGCGACCGATCATTACGGCAAGCCGGTGTATCATTATCACCTGCACGTCGTGGCGTTCCCGGTCGTCGAAAAAGAGATCCTATGGTCGGCAAGATGCAAAGACGAGGCGCTGCGCGGAACGGTCAAAGAGGTGATCCATCAGATCAGCCATTCCAAGAAGTGGCCGTCGCGGACGCAGACGTTTGATGAGAACGGCGATCCGAAACTGACAAAATCGGGCAAGCCGCTGTTCCGCAGGTCATACAGTATTTTGCAGGACGAATTCTACGACCACATGACGGAGCACGGCTTTGCCGGATTCTCCCGCGGAGAGATCGGAAGCGACGCCGAACATCTGTCGTCGCTGCAGTATCAGATCAAAAAGGACACCGAGCGGCTCGCGGAGATCACGCAGCGGGTGAAGGCGGAAGAAGTGGTTTTCGAAACCAATCACGAGATCTATAGATCCCATAACGAGATCGACAACATGGGCAAGAAAACACTCTTCGGCTCCGTCACCCTGCAGAAGGAGGATTTCAAGACTTTGAGCGACCTTGCGAAGGAGGGCATTTCAAGCCGGAAGATCATTGCTGACAAGGACAGGATCATACTCGAATGGCGGGACGATTATTTCCGGCTGAACGAAGCGTATGAATCCCTGAAACAGAAATACCGGCAGCTGATGGAGTATTGCAAAGACTTCTTAAAGGCGATGAAGCTGTTCCCGCAGAAGGTCAAGAAATTCTTCGCGGATCTGTTTGCAAAAGCGGAAAAGTCGTCGGAGCCGGTGGCGGTCAAACGGAAGCCGAAACCCCGCGGCAAGGACGCAAGATGACGGCGGAACTGAATAACGTTTCCAAAAATAGCCAAAATAAAGAATAAGATAGGAGTGAAAAAGTGAAATATACGATGGATGAGAAAAAGCGGTTGGCGATCGTGTATTGCACCCACGCCGACCAGGAAAGCGAGGAACAGCAGAAGAAATTGAAGGACTTTATCGCTGCCTGCAGGGCGAAAAAGATCTTCGTCTGCGTGTTCGAGTCGGGCGACGGCGATCTGCTGGAAAACACCAAGGAACTGCTGGTGTACAACTATCAGAACGCAGTGACCCGCACCTCGAAATCCCGTTCCCGCGACGACGGCGCCAGATAAGCGCCGATGCGGCAGATCATTCTGCCGCGTTACATAAATCTCCTATCGTATTTTTACTGAAATCAGATTCAGTGAAACCAAATTCATTAACATATCTTTGTCAGCCGAGAAAACTTGTTATCCGCAAATGCCGGTGACAAGTTTTTTGTTCTGTTTACAGAAACGCACTTGACAAAGTACAAATCATAGTTTACAATGTTGTTAGTTTGTAAAAAGCAAGGAGGTAATAACGGTGAAAATCGTCGGGTACACACGAATCTCGGTCGATCTGGAAGAAGATAAGCGCGACAACACGAGTATCGAAAACCAGAAGCGGATCATCCGGGATTTCGTGAAAAAGGAATTTCCGGACGCGGACCTGAAGATCTACGAAGACCGCGACCGTTCGGGCTACACCTTCGCCCAAAGAGAGAACTATCAGAAAATGCGCAAGCTCCTGATGTCCGGTGAAGTCCGCATTCTGATCGTCAAAGACTTTTCCCGTTTCTCGCGCCGCAACAGTCTGGGACTTCTGGAACTTGAAACGCTTCGCGACGCGGGGGTGCGGATCATATCCATCGGCGACAGCATCGACTACCCCACAAGGGACGACTGGATGCTGATCCAGTTCAAGTTTCTGATGAACGAAATGCCGGTCACCGACACGTCGAAAAAGATCAAGCAGATGATCGACAACCGGCAGCGGACGGGGCAATGGATCTGCGCCGTGCCCTACGGCTACCGCATCACCAACACCAAGGAAATGACCTACGAAATCGATCCGCCGGCGGCGGAGATCGTGCGGGAGGTGTTCCGGCTTTACAACATCGGCTGGGGCTATAAAAAGATCGCCAACCACCTCACCGACGAGGGCGTTCCGACGCCCCGCGCCAATGAGATCGCCGCAAAAGAGGCGGAGGGCAAGGCGACCAAGCTGAAAGCGCGAAACGAATGGAGCATCATCACCATACAGGCGATCCTCAAAAACGATTTCTACATCGGCACGCTCCGTCAGCGCAAGTACACCCGTAAGGGGATCAACGGGCAGGATATCAAACTCGATGAGGGCGACAACATCGTCATTGAGAACGCCCACGATCCCATCGTGGACATCAAGACCTTCGCCTACGCGCAGGAGCAGCTGGAACTGCGCTCCACGACCCATTATCGCGGCGAGAAGAAGTACGCCACCGATTATTCCGGCTTTATGTTCTGCGGCGACTGCGGCAGTCCGATGTTCTCTATGTCCCGACCCGATCTCGCCGCCGCCTATACCTGCGGTACCTACCACAAGCGCGGGCTCAAGGGCTGCACCTCCCACCATATCCGGGTGGACGCACTGGACGATCTTTTGAAAACTTTTATCCGTCTGCTCAAAGAGAATTGTCAGAGCATGATCGAAGAGCTGCAAAAGAGCATCGACGAACAGCCGGAGCGGGAGGAACAGCTCGGCGCCACGCTTTCGGATATCGAAGTTCGGCTGAACGAGGCACGGGCGAAGCTGAAGGTCATCTATAAAGAAAAAACGCTGATTGATTCGGGCTTTGCGGATTCCAAATCGCGCACCAAGGCGGCGCTCTACGACGAAATGGAGCAGGAACTGCTTGAAACGGTAGACAAGCTGGAAAAACAGTTCGGCGATCTCAATTCCCTGCGCAATACGATGATCGAGACCAACCGCAAGGCGAAGACGGTCATCGAGGTATTCGACGACATCCTGAAAAAAGAAAAGCTCGACAAACGGGATATCGGCCTTGTCGTCGAGCGGATCACGGTATTTGAGGATCACCTGAACGTAAAACTCAAATCCGACGTGGACACGCTCCTGTCCTTGACGAGCGAGGAGCATACCGTAAATTTTAACTCAGACAGTAAGGATATCTCATCCATCACCATCAAGTCCAAAAACCACTTGGACAAGGTCTTTACTGTCAATATTATCAATAACGGCGACCCTCTGGAGATCTACACCGATCGGGAGGGGGAGGTGATCTTCAAAAAATACTCCCCGATCGGGGAGATGGCGCCGTTTGCCTCGCAGTATGCGGAAACGCTGTACCGGACCTGCGGGTTCCCGGTCGCGGTCTGCGACAGGGACGCGGTGATCGCCTGCTTCGGGGTGCCGAAGAAGGATCTGCTCGATAAAAAACTCTCGCCCGAGCTGGAGCGGATCATGGAACAGCGCGGCGTGTACGTGGAGGACGACCGCCGGATCTATCCGACCGCGGAGGGCGGAACGGCGCAGATCTCCGCCGCGATGCCGATCCGCAGCGAGGGCGGGATCTGCGGCTGTATCATGTCCCTGGATTCGGGCGGAGAACGGGCGGGCCGCGCCGTGAGCCGGGACGCCGAACAAAAACTGATCCAGACCGCAGGGACCTTCCTCGGCCGTCAGTTCGACGCCTGATCACGCGCGGGGCGCAGCTCCCGCATCGCCTTTTTGTATAACTCTTCCGCCGCAAGGCGCGCTTTGGCGACGTAATCGCCCCGGACGGTGGGAAAACAGTAATAAAGCCGGTCTCCGTCGCCGATGCAGATCATATCGCCGATCTCATACCAGAAGTAATCGGCGTACAGACTGTAAGAGGCAAGCGGCTTCTGGCGGTAGTCGAGCGCCCCGCCGCATCCGGTCAGGACAAAGCCCTCCGCTGTGTGGAGGAGCCGCCCCTCGCCGACGCGATAGATCGCTTTGGCGTCCGCCAGCACCCGGATCTCGACCGGGAGATCGAGCCGGTAGGTCCCGTTTTCGATCTCCTCCCGGACACAGGCGCGTTCCCACGCGTACCAGTCGGTCACGTAGGAAAACTCGGTTTCTCCGCTTTCGGCGCGGAGGAACCCGAGCTCGTCAAGCGTGTAGCGTTTGCCGCAATGCCGGCAGAAGAGGGAGGCGCCTTCCCCCTGCATCCCGCCCTCCTTGCGGCAGGCGGGGCATTTGTAGAGGACCCGGTTGAGCCCTTCCGCCCGGAAGGGCTCGTCGATTTTCACCCCGTGTTCCGTCTGCCAGCGGAAATGGTCGAAGGAGAAACGGTCGGACAGGATCGCGTTGATCCCGTCGGCTGTTTTTTCTTTGATTTCCGCGGGAGAAAGAAGGTATTCCATATCGGCCGTGACTTTGGTTTTGCGCAGGCGCAGACCGTTATACAGCGGATCGTGGAGAAACGCTCCGTAGGTGCGGATCATCACGACGGGAACGCCGAGCAGCTTCACGCACTTGCCGAGGGAGGAGGGAAGCGGCGTTGCCGTTCCGTCAAAGCTGTAACTGGCTTCGGGATACATCAGCACGGAGGAACGGAGCGTTTTGAGAGCGTACTGCATATCCCGCACCAGCCGGAGATCGGAAACGAATTTGTCGGTGGGGATGCAGCCGAGACGGCGCATCAGCCATTCCTTGCCCACAAACCCGTCGGAGGTACAGACGATATTGAAGGGGCGGGGATAGAGGATGGTCGAGGCGATCTTGAGATCGAGAAAGCAGGAGTGATTCATCAAATAGAGGCAGGGCTCGTCCTTGCCGAGTTTTTCCATCCCGATCTCCCGGCAGGAAAAGGAGGTGTCCTTCAGCTCCGGCGCCGAGACCGTTTTAAGCAGAGCGCGGAAAAAAAGAGAGGGCCGGAGCGGCTTTTTGCGCTGCGGACGGGGGATCCGCAGGACCTCCGCGTAACTCTTGTCTTTGACTTTGATTTTCATAGCGTTCCTCTCTGAAAGGCAAAAGCGCGCGGAAGGCGCGCTTTCGGATTTATGGATTTCGGTAGATGGAGCCGCCGTAAAGATCCCCGGCGACGAAAAGAGGGAAGCGGAATACCTCCAGCCGCTTGACCGATTCGCAGCCAAGCTCGGGGTACGCGATCTCCGTCAGCGACCGCACGGCTTTCGACGCCAGCGCGCCCGCGCCGCCGAGAGCGCAGAGATATAGCGCTTTGTTGCGGATCAGCGCCTCGGTTACCTCCGGCGAGCGCTGTCCTTTTCCGATCGTGGCGGCAAGCCCGAGATCGTAGAAGAGGGGAGCGTAAGGGTCCATCCTGGCGCTCGTGGTGGGGCCGATCGACCCGGCTGGCAGCCCGTCCGGGGCGGGGGTGGGGCCGGCGTAATAGATCACGGCGTCCTTGAGGGAAAAGGGGAGCGGCGATCCGGCCGCGATCGCCGCGGCGATCTTTTTGTGGGCGGCGTCCCGCGCGGTATAGACCGTCCCGGAGAGGAGGATCGCGTCGCCGGCTTTCAGATCCGGCGCGGCCGCCCGCAGGTCATATACGTTCAGCTCGATCATTTTTTCCGGAAAAGAGAAGGGATCCGCGAGAGGAGCTTGTCCGACTGCGCGATCCTGGCTTTTGCCTGCGTCAGAAGCGCCGTCAGACGCGCGTTTTCCTGTTTTGCCTGGGTAAGCGAGGCGGTAAGCTCCGCATTCCGGCTCTGCGCGGCGGCAAGCTCGTCCCGGAGGGCGCCGGCGCCGTTTTCCGCTTCACGGAGAAGAGCGCCGCTCTCCTCCGCCGTTTTCTGCGCGGCGTCCCGTTCCGTTTCCGTCCGCGACAGGGCGTCCTGCAGACGGGCGACCGTTTCCTCCCGCTCCGCTTTCTCGCTCACGAGGTCGGCTTTCGCTCTGTCAAGGGCGGCTTGCAGCTCGTCGAGCAGGTCGTTTTGCGCAGCGTTTTCCTTTGCAAGATCCCGGATCCTCTCCGCTTGGTCCTCTGCCGCGGCGCAGCGCTCCTCTGCCGCCGCGGCGCGGGAGAGCGCCTGATCCGACGCCGCTTTTTCCCGGAAAGCGGACTCGTTCAGTTTTTCAAGGGAGGCGATGACCTGCTTTTTGGAAAAGCCGAACAGCGCGGTTTTGAATTTTTTCGTTTTCGTTTTCGTTTTGCTCATATCGCGGTCCTTTTTTATGATTTTCCTAACGATCCGTAATTGATCAGATTTCCGATTTCGTCCTCCGTCACGTCGTCCGTGAGGCGGTCGATCTTCGTGAAGGAGTCCGGCGTTTTCCCGATCAGGACCGTTTCGCCGATACAGCAGTCGGCGGTAACGGTGAAGGTGAGCATCCCGGACGGGAGCATGGCCGTCGCCTCGCAGGAGAGCGTGAGATAGATGCGGTGCAGCGTCTGGTTGATCCCCGTTTCTTCAAACGAAGAAACGACGCCGCAGCGGAGGGCGCGGGCGATCAGTACCCTGACGGGGATCTGCGGGCCTCTGCCGGAGGAAAGCTCCCCCGCAAGGAGCGTGCCGAGGGGGATACGCACGGTCTCGATCTCCGTTTCCCGGAGGGAGGAGAGCGCGTCGGTCAGCAGACGGGAGCGGACGGCGTTTACCCTGGCGGTATTGACGCTGAGGGCGTCGATCGCGCCGGCGCCGTCGGTGTGCAGGACGATAAGGTCGGAATAGGTGAGCGCCATCTCCTCCACCGCGTTCCCCACGGCGTCGGAGAAGACCTCCTGGACGTTGTTTTCCGCCTGGGCGCGGGTGATCGCCGCCACGTAGGGATAGATCTGTTTGTTATAGATCAGGATCAGAGCGATCAGAACAAAGAGAAGATAACAGAAGAGGCGGACCGCGATCCGCCGGAACCGCGGGGAAAACCGGATCCGGGGCATCATAACCTCCGATACAGCTTTTTGGGCAGTTTATGCCGGCGGGGGATAAACGGTCAACCGTTTTCTTCTTTTTCCTTCTCCTTCTCTGCGGCGGGGGAGGCGCGGTGCGCCGCGAGGGGATTTGCGTCCATGGCGGACTGCATATTCCTGTCGCTCAGGTGAGTGTAGATCTGCGTGGTATTGAGCTGCTCGTGGCCGAGAATATCCTTGAGAACGCGGACGTCCACCTGGCCGCTTTGATACATCAGCGTGGCGGCGGTGTGCCGGAGCTTGTGCGCGGAATAGCCCTTATATTCGAGTCCCGCTTCCCGCAGGTGTTTGTAAACGAGCCACTGTACGGTCTTCGGCGAGATCCGCTTTCCCCTCTGGCTGAGAAAGAGCGCGGGGGAATTGCGGACGGTATCGTCCTCCAGACGGGTGCGGAGATAGGCGGTCAGAGCGTCCCGGCAGGCGTCGTTGAGGTAGATGATCCGCTCCTTGCTGCCTTTTCCCGTTACCTTGACCGAGCGCATTTCGTTGTCGATATCGGTGATATCGATCCCGACAAGCTCGGAAAGACGCATCCCGCAGTTGAGAAAAAGGGTGAGAATGGCAAAATCGCGTTCCCGGTGGCGGGCGTCTCCGTTTTCGCTGACCGCGTCCAGAAGGGAAACGCTCTCCTCAAGGGAGAGATACTTCGGCAGCGTGGAGCGGCGCTTCGGCGAGTCGATGGTGATGGCGGGGTTCGTTTCGAGCAGCCCGCGCTTGACGGTGAGATAGCGGAAAAACGCCTTGATCGCGGAGAGTTTTCTCGCTTTGGCGCTCCATTCGTTGCCCCGCTCGTCGCCCGCGTACATCAAAAACTCGTAGATCTCCGTCGTGGAGATCGTCCGGATCCATTCCAGGTCGATCCCGCGGAGATCCAGCCCGGTCAGATCGGAATCAAGGGGGATCCCGGCGCGGGAGGCAAAGAGATAGCGGAAAAAAGTGCGCAGATCGAGCAGGTATTCAAAAACGGTTTTTTTAGAGCAGTTTTCGATCGCCGTTTTATAGGCGGCAAATTCCCGCGCGGCGGGGGGAAGCTCCGCCGCCAGCTCTTTGATCTCGTAGGAAGCCATGATCCGCCTCGAAAAAAAAGGATTTTTGAGCAACTATTAGACAACAAATAAATAAACTGTAAACTTTCTTGCAAGTCCTTGAACTGACGATCCGTATCGGATAAAATAAACGGAGAAGATTTGTTGCGAGGGAAATATGAAAAACTTTTTCAAGGACAATTCTTATTATATCATAAGACTTTTCGGAACGCAAGTGGGTTTGACGGTTTTCGGCATGATGCTCTCTTTTGCGACGGCGGATATCAGTATGGGACTCTTTCTCGCCGCTTCCGTCTTTTCCGTTCTTTTCTATCTTGCGCTGATGTACAGCACCGTTTCCGAGGTGGGGTACAAGCACGCGGAAAAGATCGCCTCCGGCCGGATGCGCCTCTCAAAGCCGTTTGGACTTTATCTCTGCCTCGCCGCCTATATTCCGAACTTTCTCGTTTTGATCCTGATGTGGATCGGCGTGATCTTCGGCTCCTCGCAGACGTGGGCGGGAACCCTCGGCGGCGTTGCCAACACCGTCATGCACGTGATCTTCTCCATGTTCTGGGGGATCGACCGCGCGGTCGCGGCCGCCCTGAACCCGGCGGACCCGGAACAGGTCGCCCTCCTCATCTCCTCCGTCGTCTACACCGTTTCGATGCTGCCCGGGCTGCTCGTTTCCGCGCTGGCCTACGCCCTCGGGCGCCGCGGGATCTCCCTCCTCTCCAGGCCGGACAAAAAACAGTTCTGAAATAAAACCGAAGCCCCCGTCATATAAATAAGCGAATTGTTTATATGACGGGGTTTTTCTATGACTGACTATCCGACCGGAAAAAGAAAAAAACGGGAGTGGAAAGAATACGCCGTTTTCGTTCTTCTGCTTGCCGTTGCGGGTCTTTCCTTTTCTCTTTTGCACCGGCAGCCGCAGCCGGCGCCGGTCCCCGACGGGGGAGGGGAAGTAGGCGCCGGGATGAAGGAGGACGCCCTTGTGCGCCTGCCGGTCATCGTTCTCGATCCCGGGCACGGCGGGGAGGACGGCGGCGCCGTCGCGCCCGACGGAACGCAGGAAAAAACGCTCAATCTGGCGCTCTCCCTTTCGTTGAAAGAACTCTTTGAAGCGGAGGGGTATCGCGTGGTGATGACGCGGACGGAGGACGAGATGCCGCAGCTCCCGGGGCTGAATACCACCAAAAAACGCAGCGATCTCAGCGCGAGGGTCAAAGCGGCGAAGGAGGAAACGTCCCCCCTCTTTCTCTCGATCCACATGAACAAGTTTCCGCAAAGCCGGTACTCCGGCTTGCAGGTGTACTACTCTCCGCGCAGCGCCTATTCTTATTCTCTTGCCGCGGCGATCCAGAAAACGGCGGGCAAAGGTCTTGCGCCGGAGAACGACCGGGAGGTCAAAAACGGCGCGGGGCTCTTTCTTCTCGACCGGCTCGACTGCCCCGCCGTGATCGTGGAATGCGGCTTCCTCTCCAACCCCCGGGAGCTGGAACTCCTAAAAGCGGAAGAATACCGGCAAACGCTGGCCGCGGCGATCTTTGAGGCGGTCGACCGTTTCACGGCGGAGAGCGGGTACGGGGCGTCCGCGCAGGAAAACACTTGAATTCCGGCGCGGGATATGGTAAAATAACGAAAAACAACCCTGTTTTGCAAGTCGGAACAAACGGAGGGAAGTATGAAATCGTCCGTCGGATATATCTGTACCGAATGCGGCGCCAAAAGCGCCAAATGGATGGGCCGCTGCCAGGCGTGCGGCGCGTGGGACAGCTTTGAAGAATACGATCTGAGAGAGGACGCCGCCCCGTCCGCTGGGCAGAAGCGCCCCCGCAATCTTCTTGTGGAAAGCTCGTCCCCTCCGCTGCGCCTGCGGGACGGCGCCGATCAGCCCGCCAGACGCACGAAAACGGGGATCGGAGAGTTCGACCGGGTCCTCGGAGGCGGGATCGTGGACGGCTCCGTCGTCCTCCTCTCCGGCGAGCCGGGGATCGGAAAATCCACCCTCCTTTTGCAGATCTTTTCCCGCGCCGCGGCAAGCGCCAAGGTGCTTTACGTTTCCGGCGAGGAGTCCTTTGCTCAGCTGAAAATGCGAGCCGACCGGCTCGGCGTTTCGCCCGAAAACCTCTATCTTTATACGGAAACGGATCTGCAGAAGATCCTGGAGGCGGCGGACCGCCTGCAGCCGGATTTTATCGTGGCGGACAGTATCCAGACGATGTACGATCCTTCCTCTTCCGCCTCTCCCGGCAGCATCAGCCAGGTCCGCAGCTGCGCTTCCGTCTTCGTCGCCCGCGCCAAAAACACGGGAACGGCGGTCCTGCTCGTCGGGCACGTCAACAAGGAGGGCGGCATCTCCGGGCCGAAGGCGCTGGAGCATATCGTGGACGCCGTTTTGCACTTTGAAGGCGACCGGACGCAGGCGTACCGGATCATCCGCGCGGTCAAAAACCGCTACGGCTCCACCAACGAGATCGGTGTCTTTGAAATGACCGAGACCGGGCTTGCCGAGGTGGAAAACCCGTCCGAAACGCTCCTTTCCGAGTCGACGGACGGCGCCTCCGGCTGCGCTGCCGTCTGCGTAATGGAGGGGACGCGCCCCCTCGTCGCGGAGATCCAGGCGCTCGTAACGCCGACCGTTTTTCCTACCGCGCGCCGCAACGCGAACGGCGTGGACTACAACCGCCTCTGCCTGATCATCGCCGTGTTGGAAAAACGGCTGGGGATGAAGTTCTGGCAAAACGACGTGTATATCAACGTCACGGGCGGGCTCCGTCTGGATACCCCCAGCGCCGATCTGGCGATCGCGCTGGCGCTGATTTCCTCCATGACCGACCGCCCGGTCAAAAAGAAGACGATCTGCTTCGGCGAGATCGGGCTCGGCGGGGAATGCCGTTCCTCCTCCTTCGGCGAGATCCGCGTCAGGGAGGCGGACAGGCTTGGCTTCGGCCGTATCGTTCTCCCCGTCAAAAACAAAGAAAAGCTCACCGGCAAGCCGGCGCTGGAGCTCTGCGGCGTGCGCAGCATCTACGAGCTGCCGACCTTTTTGGAGAAAAAGCCGGAAGCCGAATAACGGCGCGTGTTTGTCGTTTTTTGTCAATTTGTTCTTTTTCGGAAAAGCAGTTGACATTTTTCGCCGCTTATGGTATAAATAATAATGATTATAAGTCGGAATTTTATCTGCGTATATCGGATTTCGTCCCGGTCCGTTTGTTTTTCAAATCGCCGGAGCGGGAGAAAGGAACAAAATGAAAAAAGGAAGACTTCAAAAACTGGCAGGCCTGTTTTTGTGCGCGGCGCTGGTCTTTGCCTTCAACGCGCAGGCGCTGTCGGTTGTCACGGAGGCCCCGGCGGGACTTTCCGTGGACAACGCAACGCCGGCGCCGGGCGGGATCTTTACGGTGACCGTATCCTTTCCGGCGATGGCGGAGCAATTTGACGCCGCCGACCTGAGAGTTCATTTTGATACGGATCTCGTCGAAGCGACGGAAGTGACCGCCACGTTGATCGCGGGCGCGGTCCCGTTCGACGAGGCGCTGCAGCAAGAGGCCGAAGCGGCCTTCTGTTCCACCGCGGCCGAGGCGAACGCAAACGGGTTCTTCTCCGTCTGCTACTTCGCTTTCCCGGACGGCGACCCCGTCGACTTTCCCGGTCTGACGCTGACGGCGACCTTCCAATTGAAGGACGGCGTTACCGCCGGAACGGAAATTACCTTTGAAGCGGATGAAGATTATTTCTACGTTTGCCGGTTTAACGCGTCTTCTTTTGAGGACATCGATCTCACGCCCTCCGATACCGTCCGTTCCGTTACGGTCACGGTGACCGACGAGCCGGCGTTTGCGCCCGGAGACGTGAACGGCGACGGGGAGATCGACGATAACGACGTTGAGTATCTGCTCTTTTACACGCTCTTCCCGGAAGATTATCCTCTGGCCCAGGACGAAGCGGATTGCGACTTTAACGGAGACGACGTCGTTGACGACGGCGACGTTGAGTATCTCCTCTTCTACACGCTGTTCCCTGAAGATTATCCGTTGAATTGACAAAGGAGGGTGGAAAAATGATAAGGAAAGCCACTGCGCTGGTTGTTTGTCTTTTACTGATCCTGAACGCTGGCATACTCGTTTTTGCCGCCGGTTCCTCTCTTTCGGTGACCGCAACGGCAACGGAGCTGGGAGCGGGCGAGCGTACGACGCTGACGGTAAAACTTACAACGGTCGAGAGCGTCAGATCCATCGGCGTGAAGGTTACGTTTGATTCGGACGCGCTTACTCTTGTGAGCGCGGAGAGCCTTGTGACCGGCGCTATGGTCAACAAGTACGATACCACAAAGAACAATCTTGCGGCTATGCTGTCGTCTGCGGCAGTTTACGACGGCGACGTCCTCTCCCTGTGCTTTGAAGCGAAAGACTCGTTCTCGGGCACGACGACCGTGGAGCTGACTCCTTCCATGAAAGTCGGCACGACGCAGGTGGCCTGCGACGGCGCGTCTCTCGATCTTACGATCGGGGACAACAAAAAGGTCTTCCTCGATACCGCCAGTCTCTCGCTCGCCGACACGATCGACGTCAACTTCTATACGATCCTGACGAACGCCGTTACGGCGGACGCCGGTGCCTACGCGCTCTTTACCGGCCCGAACGGGGAAAAACAGGTCCTCGTGAGCGAGGCGGCGGACAGCGGAGACGGACGCTATATTTTCACTTATCCCGTGTACGCGAAGCAGACGCTCGAGGATATCACGCTCCGCTTCTTTGACGGAACGAATACGCAGATCGATCTGTTTATGAACGACACCGCGCATACCGCGATCGGAACAGACGGCTACTCCTACAGCGTCGGCGAGTATCTCGCCGGGATCGGCGCGGGTGAAGAGAGCGTTCCGATGAAGGATCTTGCCGCCGCGCTCGCCGATTACGGTGCCGCCGCTGACATTCTCTTCGGTCACAGCGCCGAGAACCCGCCGACCGTGCAGACGGATCTTTCTGCTATCACCGCGGACACCACCGTTTCCTATAAGATCACCGATACCGGCTCGAAGCCGACCGGCTTCTCCCTGATCGGCGCAACGCTTCTTCTCCAAAACGAGACTACCCTGCGCGTTTACTTCACCGCCGAAGGGACGCCCGCGTTCTCCGTTACGGTAGACGGTAAGACGGCGACCCCCGTTGAAAAAGACGGCGCCTACTACGTCAGCATCCCGGGCATTACGGCAAAGGAACTCGGCGCTGCCCATCAGATCTGCTTCGGCGATTATCAGATCAACTGCTCCGCGCTGACTTACGCCTATTCCGTTTTGAAAAACTATCCCGACAGCGATACCTCCGAGCAGGCGGTCAAACTCCGGACGCTGGTTCGGACCCTTGTCCGTTATAATGAAGCGGCCGTCACGTATTTCGAGAGCAAGTAAAGAGAGGATCGTAATATGGAAAACAGAAAAGCTGTTTACGAGACGCCGTCTCTGGTCTGCATCGCAATGGAAGCGAGCGTCGTTGCCACAAGCATCACCCAGGACGAAAACGAAACGCCCTTCATGCCGTTCAACTGATTTCCGGCTTGCAGGCAGGTCTCCGACCTGCCTGCTTTTCTTTTCCGGCGTTTGGAGGGATCGGAAATCTTTCCCTTTCCCACTCTTGCAACAGATCGGGCAAAACGGGAATACTGAAAGGGACTGAAGACGCCGGAAAGCGGAAAAGATGAAAAAAATCGCAGCGGCGGGAACCGCCGTTCTGCTGGCTGTCCTTTGCGCCGTTTCCGCCTTTGCGGCAACCGGCGGCACGGGATGGTTTTTCCGGAAGAACACAGAAGGAAAACAACCAGCTCTGCCGTCCGAATTATCGGCGGTAAACGGCCATAACGTCATCTGGCTGGACGCCGCGCACGGGGACGGCTCCGCCGAGAAAGTGATCTATCTTACCTTTGATTTCGGCTATGAAAACGGAAATGTGGAAAAGATCCTCGACGCGCTGGACGAAAACGGGGTAAAAGGATCGTTTTTTGTCCTCAAACAGCCGATCGAGAAAAACACCGACCTCGTGCGCCGGATGTTTGAAAACGGACATCTCGTCTGCAATCATACGACGCATCACAAGGACATGAGCGCGATCTCCGAAAAAGAGGCGTTCTGCCGGGAGCTGACCGAGCTTGAGGAGATCTGCAAGTCGTATACCGGGTATGATATGGCCCGTTTTTACCGCCCGCCGGAGGGAAAGTTCAGCGAGCAGGGACTTCTCTGGGCGGATGAGCTCGGCTATACGACGGTCTTCTGGAGTTTTGCTTACGCCGACTGGGATAACGGCAGGCAGCCGGACCCCGCCGCGGCAAAAGAAAAGATTCTCTCGCATCTGCACAACGGCGAGGTCCTGCTCCTGCACCCGACGTCCGCGACCAACGCGGCCATTCTCGGCGATCTGATCAAGGAGATCAAAAAGGAAGGTTATGAATTCAGGACGCTGGATCAGTTTGGTATGTAGCGCGCTGCTCCTTTTCTCCCGTCCCGGCGTTCCCGTTTCGGCGGCGGAGAAAGGATACAATCCGAGAACGGATCGCGCGGTCCGCTATTCTCTCCCCACGACCGAGAAAAAGATCGCCCTCACCTTCGACGACGGGCCCCTGCCGGGGAAAACGGAGGCGATTTTGGACGTTCTCCGCGAAAACGGTGTGCGAGCGACCTTCTTTATGATCGGCTCGCAGGTCGAGGAGAACCCGGAGCTGGCAAAGCGGGTAGGCGACGAGGGACACGAGATCGGCAATCACACCTTCACCCACGACGGGATCCGTACAAAAACCAAAAAGGAGCTTTGCCGCGAGATCGAAAAAACGGAAGCGGCGATCGCGGAGGCGTGCGGGAAAAAAACCTTGCTTTTCCGTCCGCCGACGGGATGGTGCAGCGCGACCGTTTCCGCCGCCGCGAAGGAAAACGGCTATGAGATCGTCATGTGGAGCGTGGATACCGAGGATTGGCAGGGAAGGAGCGCGGAGAAAATCATCTCGACGGTGCTGAAAACGGTCCGCCCCGGCGCCATTATCCTGATGCACGACGGGATCTATCGGAAAAGCCATACGGCGGAGGCGCTCTCCGTACTCATCCCGCGTCTGCGGGAGGAGGGATACGAATTTGTGACCGCCGGCGAACTGATCGAAGCGGCGATGACGGAAGAATAGAAAAAAGGACCGGTCAAGCCGGTCCTTTTCCTTTATTCTTATTCCTCTTCCGCGGAAGGATCCGTTTTGGTATAATAGGGGTCGATCATCACGTCTTTGATCTTGTAGTAGGCGACAAAGCCGGAGGTGTAGGACATCAGCGCGACGGTGATCACAAAGGGAAGCGCGATCCCGAGCCCCGGGATATAGACGAAGAGAAAGAGATTGACAAGGAAGATCAGGGCGATCCCGATCGAGGCGAGAAGGTTGCGCCCGAAGCCGAGGATCGAGAAGATCAGCGCGTTTTTGATCAGCTTGAAGATCGAAAGATCGAACGTAACCATCATCAGATAGAGATAATAGCGCATAAAGCCGTAGATGATCGCGCAGGCGATCGTGGCGTAGAAGAGAACGCTTGTCGGGAGAGCGGCAAAGTTTTTGAGGAAGAAGAGAAAGTCGTAGGAGAGGATGGCGATAATCAGCGCGTCGAGGATCCCGTAGAGGAGAGACTGCTTCCAGTTGCGTTTGACGGCGTACCAGAAGTCGCCCCACACAAAGGCCGGCTCGCCGGAGACGATATTGCGCAAAACGTAGGCGGTCCCGGCGTTGACCGGCCCGAAGGTGAAGATGAGGAGCGCGGAAAGAGCGAACAGAACGTAGGTCCCCGAGCTGTAAGCGGAAAGCTCGGCCTGGCCGCCGAGCACGCCGAAGAGCGGCAGCATCCCGGCCTCGTCGTGCAGCATCACCCCGTGCAGAGCGGGGAAGAGAAGGTTGTCCGGCGCGGTGGAGGTGATATTGGTCAGCCCGGCGAGCGCCGCGATCAGGAAAAAGAGGGGAAAGTTGCCGACGACGTAGAGAATATTGACCGTGAGGAGCTTGTTCATGTTCCGCCCCAGCCGGACAAAGTAACTGTAAAAATCGTATTTGAGCGGTCGCTCGTTTTTGAGAACGCCCGGACCTTCCCTTTGCGAGTCAAAGAGACGGAAGCGTTTTTTCGGAGTTTTTTCTTGCATATCGACATCCTTTTCGATCAGAGAATATAGGCGAGAAGCTCTAAAGCGTGGAGAAGGCAAAGCGCGCCGAGCAGGACGGGCGCGGCGGCCAGAAGCCGGAGAAAATCCCGTTTTGGGATGGAAACGCGCCGCCCCTCCGAAACGGAGAGAACGCCCCGGGAGAGACGGTCGGAAAGCGAGGCAAAGAAGACGAGCGCGCCCGCGGCAAGAAAAAACGAGAGAAAGAACGCGGCGGCGTGGGAGCGTTTGAGGGCGCTCGCGCTCACCAGCCGGAGCACCGGGACGGCGCAAAGGCCGAAGGAGAGTCCGCGCAGCAGAAAAAGCAGCCGGACGAAAAAGCCGGAAAGATAGGAAAATCCGATCAACAGCAGCAAAAGAAGCTGACGGATATCGGGCAGAGCGCGCCGGAACGCCTCGGCGAGAAAAGCGGGGAAAGAGGTGAAAGAACAGGAAAAATGCCCGGAGATCTTTTCCGCCGCGAGGTCGGAAAACGCAAAGGAAAACAGGGGAAAAAGGAGCGCTCCGACGAAAACGGAGAGCAAAAACACGAAGAAAAAGCCGACGGCAAAGGAGCGGCGTTCGCTCTCCGACAAAGGGGGCGCGGAACAGACGGAAGATGGCGCGGTCATAGTGGCCTCCGTGCGTGATTTCCGTACAGTATATGCCGCGCTTTTTCAGTTATTCTTATTTTGCGGGAGCGATTCGCGTCCCAGCTCGCCTGCCCGGTCGGCGCAGGCAAGCATCGCCTTCTCGACGATCCGCTCGAGGCCGAGCCGGTCAAAAGCGGCCAGCGCCTGTTCGGTCGTTCCGTTCGGAGAGCGGACGGCGGCGATCAACTCCTCGGCCGGTTTGCCGGAGGAGAGAAGCAGCTCCGACGCGCCGATAAAGGTCTCGGCAACCGCCTTTTCAAGTTGCGGCAGATCGACCCCGCAGGATCGTCCCGCCTCCGTGATCGCGCGAATGAAGCGGTAGACGTACGCGGTCGCGCTGGAGGTGGCGGCCGTCATCCCGTCCATTTCCGTTTCCGCCACGCGGTAAACGCTGCCGCAGCGGGAGAGCAGCCGGCAGATTTCCTGAAACGCTTTGTCGGGTACGCGCCCGTTCTGGCAGACGGCGATCACGCCGCGGCGGATCGCGATCGGGGTGTTCGGCATGATGCGCACGACGCCGCATCCGCCGAGCCGTTCGGAAACGGCGGCGGAGGAAACGCCCGCGGCGGGGGTGATCACGATCCTGCCCGCCGGATCGCATCCCGCTTCCGCGATCCGGGAGAGGAGCGCCGCGTAGTTTTGCGGCTTGACGCCGAGCAGCACGAGCTCTCCGGCGACAAAGGCGTCCTCCGGGGTTTTTGCCCGGGGATGCCCCGCGCGGATCAGATCGTCGATATGCTCCGGCGTGCGGTTCCAGAGCGTGACGTCCGCGGGGGTAAAAGCGCCGTCGCCCGCCGTTACGGCGGAAAGGAAGGCGCGCGCGATATGGCCGACGCCGATAACGGATAGTTTTTTGAACATAATCATTACCTCTCAACCATTTTAGCACACCGCGCGTCGATGTTCAAGTCGGATCGCGCAAAAACTTTTTTCCTTTCGGGGATTTTCGGATTGTTTTTCCCGAAAGAAAGTGATAAAATAGAATTATGATGGAAAACGAACGATTTTGCGAACTGAAAAGGATGCCTTCCCTCGAGACGAAGCGTCTATTGCTGCGAAAGATGAAAAAGGACGACGCGCAGGATATGTTTGCGTACGCATCCGATCCCGACGTGACGAGGTATCTGCTCTGGTCCCCGCATGCAAGCCTCGCTCATACGAAAAAATATCTGGCGTATCTGGAAAAGCAGTATCGCGCCGGGCGGTTTTACGATTGGGCTGTGGTGGAAAAATGCTCGGGCAGGATGATCGGCACCTGCGGCTTCTCCTCGCTTTCCCCGGAGGATCTGCGCGCGGAGATCGGGTACGTGCTCAATCCCCGCTGGTGGTAGTCAAACAATG
>CAMKAU010000033.1 GCA_946410595.1 uncultured Clostridia bacterium | reverse complement strand
AAGACACCGCCCTTTCACGGCGGTAACACGAGTTCGATTCTCGTCCGGGTCACCACAAAAAACCTCGCTTACGCGAGGTTTTTTCATTCATTTTTCCATTGAAAAAAACGCCTCTTTGTCGAAAGAGGCGTTTTTGATTGTTGCGTTAATCCAGCAGCAGGTATTTGTGCCGCAGATCGCTGCGCATCTCCTCAAAGTATAGGAAAGCGGCGGAGGAAAGGAGGATAAAGAGCGCCACGTCAAAGATCCAGTAGCCCTGCAGCTTGGGAAGATAGATCTGGAGGGCGGTATCGAACTCGTTGCGGCTGACCGGGACGGAAGCGGTATCGCCGAGGGAGAGACGCAGTACGTTGCCGGAAACGAAGTAGAGAACGCTGTAAACGGAAAGCCGGATCTTCCGCGCGCGGAGAGAACGGATATCCTCGGAGGAAAAACTGCCGACCTTCTCCCCCGCGGTTGTCAGCTCCTTTCGGCAGAAGGAGAAAACGGTACGGGAAAGAAGGAAAACCGTGATCAAGGATAAAAGCGCTGCGAAAAACTCGGAAACGACCCATAGAATGAACGCCCCGTTCGCCGAGGACTCCCGACCTACGGCGGAGAAATCAAAGGAAAGATTAAAGCGGATCGCAAAGAAGAGCGCCGCGCCGGAAAGAACGAGAGCGGAAGCGGAAAACAGAAGCGTTCCCTTCCCTAAAGCGGCGATCTTTTTATGCCAGTAAAGGACGGCGGCAAGAAGAAGCCCCGAAAAGAGGATCTCCGGGCAGATATTGAAATCGTCGAGAAAGAATCGGAAAGAAAGAAGCGCGCAAAAGGATGCGAGCCCCGAGAAAAAGGCGAACCGGCGGTAGAGCCGCTGCTTCGGCTGTTCGCGTTCCACGCGCTCGGCGTCGGCGAGGAGCGCGGCGCAGAAAACGCCGTCCCGGCGGATCCCGCCGATATACCGGGTAAACCTCCGGACGAACAGAACGGCGGGCGCAAGGGCCGCCAGCGTGGCAAACAGCGTAAAAAAGCCCTTGAAGTGCTCTGGCGCCACGTACCCCGTCATCTCGTAACGCTCGGCGTCGCCCATCAGATAGATCAGTTCCGGCACGACGGAAAACGCGTGGATGAGAACGAGAGAGAGGATCGAGGTACGGCAAATCGCGGCGACGGGGATCTGTTTGTTCTTTAGGGAGAGAGAAAAGGCGGACGCGCCGTCGTGCCGCTCGC
Source organism: uncultured Clostridia bacterium (assembly GCA_946410595.1). GTDB lineage: Bacteria > Bacillota > Clostridia > Oscillospirales > CAG-272 > RUG12395. Next base: position 19,327 of record CAMKAU010000033.1, on the reverse strand, counting down.
CGAGATAGACGATCCCGTCAAAGAGATCGCGGAACGCCAGAACGAGCAAGACGCTTTCCCCCACGGCGTAAACGAAGGTAAAGAGCAGCATGATCGTCCGCTCGGTCGGATGGCTGCTGAAAATACGGAACATCCAGACAAACGAGGGGATCTTTGAAAGCGAAACCCAGAAAAGGGTGAGAAACCACTTGCGAGCCGACGCGAGATACGCCGAGAGATCCCGCAGGCGGGAGAGCGACGCAAGGATGAGAAGCGCGCCGATAAAATCCGGAAGGACGTCGATCAAATTAAAGAGGGGGTTGCAGAAAAAGATAGCGGCGGCGATCAGATACCCGAGCTTCAGCTTTTTTGCCGGGTCGATCTCCTTTTCTCCGATAGGCACGACTATTTCCTCCGTTTTTGCTGTTTTTTCTTTCTGCGTTCGTCCCGTCTTTCGCGGGCGAGCGCCAGGTTTTCCTCTTCTTTACGGTCAAAATGCTCGTTCAGGCGGTTGACAAACGCGAAACGGGATTCCTTGCGGGGCATCTCCTCGTCCCCCTCCAGGCAGATCATCCGATAGCAGGAAAAGACGAGAAGAGCGTTCAGGATCCTGACAAAGATCTTGGCAAAGAGGATGACCCCCATACTCCCGTCGCCGGCGGCGTTCTCCAGAACGCCGAGGGAAACGACCGTTTCAAAGAGAATAACAAGCGTATGCAGGACCGCGCGGTAGACGGCTTTGGTCTTCAGCTTTTCCAGCCCCGTCTCCCCCGCAATCTGATAGATCCCGACCATCAGCAAAAGGACGTACGCGGCGGCGTTGAGCAGGACCGCGGTACTGACGATCGGATAGAGGATCCCCGCAGAAAAGTCGAATAGCTCGAACTCGTCCGCGGCGTTCAAAAAGAGGTTGAGAAAAGACAGCGCGAGACCCGATACGGCCGCGATACGCGAATACCGGAAGCCGCGGTTATAGCTCGCCAGCTTCCGGTTCCCCGCCAGCATAAAGAGATACGCCGCCCATTCCGTGTAGGCGCTGAGAAGCGGGTTGATCCAAAGAACGGCGCCGAAAAAGAGATATCCGAATCCCATTTGTTCAGTTCTCCGCTTCGTTATTGTTCGCGCCGCAGCATTTTTTATACTTTTTGCCGCTTCCGCAGGGGCAGGGATCGTTGCGCCCCACCTTTTTCTGAGCGGAGGCGGGGCGCCGGGCGGGTTTTCCGCCCTCAAACCCCTCGATCAGAGGATTGGCGACCTGTTTGCGCTCGATCTTGACGTTCTTGCGCGGAACGGCGGTAAGGAAGGTGCGCACCGTGGTCTCCCGGATATCGGCGACCATCTCGTCGAACATATCGGCGCCGGTGATGCGGTACTCGGTCAGCGGATTGCGCTGGGCGTACGCGTTGAGGGAAATGCCGGACCGCAGATCGTCCATCGCCTCCAAATGATCCATCCATTTTTCGTCGACGGCGCGCAGGAGAATGATGCGCTCCAGCTCGCGCACGACCTCCTCGCCCCCGAAGAGCTCCGCCTTCTGCCGGTAGAGCGTTTCCGCGCGTTCGAGGAGCATCTTGCGGATGCTCTCGGGCTCAAGGGAGGCGCGATCCTCCGCGGAGGACGGAAAATCGTCGGAACGGCAGAGCCAACCGCCGAACTTTTCCAGCAGAAGCTCGAGATTCCAGTCGGCTTTGTTCTCGGACGCGGTCGCGGCAGCGACGGCGCCGGAAACCGAGCTCTCTATCATATCGCGGATCTTCGGGCTGAGATCCATCCCGTCCAGCACCTCGCCGCGCTGCTTGTAGATGATCTGGCGCTGCTGGTTCATCACGTCGTCGTATTCAAGGACGTTCTTGCGGCGCTGGAAGTTTTCGCCTTCGATCCGTTTCTGCGCGTTTTCGATGCTGCCGGAGAGGATGCGGGCGTCGATGGGGGTATCTTCGTCCATCCCGAACCGCTCGACCATCGTCATGATCCGGTCGCTGCCGAACAGACGGAGAAGATCGTCCTCAAGCGAGAGGAAAAAGCGGGATTCGCCGGGGTCGCCCTGGCGGCCGCTGCGCCCGCGCAGCTGATTGTCGATCCGGCGGCTCTCGTGCCGCTCCGTCCCGAGAATAAAGAGCCCGCCGAGGGAGCAGACCTTTTCCGCTTCCGGCCGGATCTCCTCGGCAAACTTGTTTTTGAGCTCACGGAAGGTTTTCCGCGCGGCGAGGATCTCCTCGTCGTCGGTATGGGAGAAGGAGGTAGCGGCGGAGACGGTTTCCTCGTCGTAGCCGCGCTTGCGCATTTCCGCTTTGGCAAGGAACTCCGCGTTCCCGCCGAGCATGATATCGGTGCCGCGCCCCGCCATATTCGTTGAGATCGTAACGGCGCCGAACTTACCCGCCTGCGCCACGATCTCCGCTTCCCGTTCGTGGTATTTGGCGTTAAGGACGGTATGCGGGATCCCGCGCGACTTGAGCATCCGGGAAATCAGCTCCGACTTGTCGATGGAGATCGTACCGACGAGGACCGGCTGCCCTTTTTCGTGACATTCCTCGATCTGCGCCACGATCGCGCGGTATTTGCCGGCGAGATTTTTGTAGACGCGGTCGGGATGATCGGTACGGATCATCGGCTTGTTCGTCGGCACCTCCACCACGTCGAGACCGTAGATCTCGCGGAACTCCATTTCCTCCGTCAGGGCGGTGCCCGTCATGCCGGAGAGCTTTTCGTACATACGGAAATAGTTCTGGAAGGTAACGGTAGCGAGGGTTTTGTTTTCCTTCTGGACTTTGACCTTTTCCTTCGCTTCGATCGCCTGATGGAGGCCTTCGTTGTAGCGGCGTCCCGGCATCAAACGGCCGGTAAAGGTGTCCACAATGATGACCTGATCGTCTTTAACGATATAGTCGACTTCCTTTTTCATGATCCCGTGCGCGCGGATCGCCTGGTTGATATGATGCGCGATCGTAGCGTTTTCGGGGTCGGAGAGGTTTTCCAGTCCGAAGAAGCGTTCCGCTTTTTCCACGCCGGACGCGGTAAGCGTCGCCGTTTTGGCTTTTTCGTCGACGATATAGTCCGCGTCGATATCGTCGTGGCTCTCCTTGTCGTCCAGCTCCTTGATCACGAATACCCGGAGCCCGGAGGCAAAGCGGTCGGCCTTTTCATAGAGGTCGGTGGACTTGTCGCCCTCGCCGGAGATGATCAGAGGTGTTCTCGCTTCGTCGATCAGAACGGAGTCGACCTCGTCAACAATGGCAAAGGAATGTCCGCGCTGGACCATCTGATTTTTATAGACGACCATATTGTCGCGGAGATAGTCAAACCCGAACTCGTTGTTGGTCCCGTAGGTAATATCGGCCTGATACGCCTTCTGTTTTTCGTCCTTGTACTGTCCGTGAACGACAAGCCCGGTCGTCATCCCGAGAAAGGCGAAAACGCGCCCCATCTCCTCGGCGCCGCAGCGGGCGAGGTAATCGTTGACGGTAACGATATGAACGCCTTTCCCCGTCAGGGCGTTGAGATACGCGGGAAGGGTGGCGACAAGCGTCTTCCCTTCGCCGGTCTTCATTTCGGCGATCCGCCCCTGGTGGAGGATGATACCGCCGATCAGCTGAACGCGGAACGGCCGTTTTCCGAGCGCGCGGTCAGCGGCCTCGCGGACGGCGGCAAAGGCGTCCGGCAGAAGATCGTCAAGCGATTCCCCGTTCTCGTATCTTTCTTTCAGTTCCGGCGTGATCGCGGCAAGCTCGGCGTCGGTCTTTTCCCTGAACGCCTCTTCCCTGCTTTCGATCAGTTCAACCGTTTTTTTCAGTTTTTTGATTTCACGCTGGCTGTAAGTTCCGAAGATTTTGTCAATCAGTTTCATGTGAGTCGCCTTTCACGAATATGAGTTAAGTATAGCGGAAAAAAGCGAAAGATTTGCGTGAGAATTGTAAACTTTTTGCAAAGTCCGCGCCTCAGTCAAAGAGGTCGAACAAAGAAGCAAGCCCGGAAGAATAGCGGACGATCTGCAGCGCGTCGCGCGAGTCGACGGCGCCGTCGCCGTTAAGGTCGGCCGCCTGAAAACGCAGCGCCTCCATCCGCTCGTCCGGCAGACTGCCGAAGACGGAGGTCTTCCCGTTGACGAAAAGGGCGATCTGCATCGCGTCCCGGCTATCCACGCTGCCGTCCATCGTCACGTCGCCGTAAAGGCGCATCGTTTCGTCAAAGGCAAGCGGTCCGTCCTCTGAGGAAATCACCACGTCAAGGAGTACCGGCAGGTATTTCCCCGTTTTTGTCAGCGCGAGCCGGTAGGTCCCGTCCGGGAGATTGAAAAAGGAAACGGTCTGCGCAAAGCGGTCTTCCGCCGCGGCTGGATCTTCAAAGGCGATCTCGCACGGGACTTTCAGCGCGCCGCTCCCCGCCAGATCGGCAAGGATCTCTGCGCGGGTACGGTCGGTCGGATAGAGGGCGGCGTTGAGCGTCCCCTCCCGCTCCCAGGAAAAGGCCCGGACGGAAAACGCCAAAACAGGCGTCGGTTTTACTTCAAAATCCGCCGTCAGGGTGAAAACCCCGGTCGGATAGTAATCGGCGGTGTATTCCTCAAGAAAGGACGCAGGAGCGCCCGCCACGGTCGGAGCGAAGGCGTCCGCCAGCACCCCGTCCGCAAGATCGCTTAAGTGGAGCTTTGCGGTGAGGCGGTAAACGGAGCCGGCCTCGAAGACGGAAAAGGGATTACCGCTCTGGTCGGTCCAGGCGATCTCGTCGAGTACAAAATTGTCGGGCAGCTCGCGGATCAGAGCGACTGAGGGCGCCTCTCCCTCCGCGGGATAGGCGACCGGGAGGTCGAAAGAGCGGTACCTCTCGATCGGAGAGTAGATCTCCGTTCCGGGGAAATACACGTCAAGGATCTGTTCCGCCGTAAGCCCGTATTCGGCGAGGTCGTACCCGCCGAACTGCGAAAGGCCGACGCAATGTCCGAACCCCTTTCCGGCGAACACGAAGTTATCCGGGGAGGAACCCGTGATCGTCATCGTTTCCGTCTTGGTCTCCACTTTGATCCGTACGGAGGAGTAGGTGAGGTCGTAGAGATTTGTTTCTTCCGCTTCCGTCGGTTCCTCAGAAAACACCGGTTCGCTTCCGTCGGTGGTATAGGCGAAGCGCAGCGGCGTTTCATAGCTAAGCGTCACGCTTCCCCGCCCCACAACCCAGTTGGGAGAATCGGGCCAGTAAACGCCGACCATCGTGTTGGACGTCCCGGAGAAGGTAACCGAATTGCCCCAGGTGTCCGTTACCGTTGCGGAATAGACGGCTTCCGTTGCAGGCACGTAGGAGTTGACGGTCACGGACGCGATCTCGCCGCTGCAAAGCTGCGTGTAGCCGCGCCGGTAATACATCCTGTCCCAGTAAAGCGCGGGGGATACGTCATAATACCACACCCCGTTCCAGTGGTCGTCCTGCGCGTATTTTTCCCAGGGGGTCAGCGCCGTCGGCAGATAGTCGAGCGCGGTAACGTAGGCGTATTCCGAGCCGAGAGACTGCCCGCCGTGCGACGAGCAAAAGGACATCATAACGGGAGATCCCTGATAGGTGAGAATCATCCCGCGCGTAGAATTAACGGCCTTCCAGACCGCCTCGTTGGTTTTGGAAAAGCCGCCGTAATACTGGCAGTTATCGGTGGCGCAGACGTCGATTTTCCAGCTTGAAAAATGACGGCGGAGGTGGCTTGCCGCAAAGGTGCGAGCCGCGATCGCCATGGTACGGAGCATCTGATACGGCCAGGCGTTGGAGATCTCCCACGGAATGACCCCGGCGATATAGGTTTCCAGCGGGAGGAGGTTGATCAGTTCCGCGCCGTCCGCCGAGCCCTCCTGATAGCGACGGAAGGCGAGACAGTCGGGGTAAAGACGCCCGCCGTTCGCTTTCGTATAGGAGACGGAGCCGTCGGGGGAGACCGGCTTAACGCCGAGGGAGGATTCTTCGCCGCAGTCGTAAACGAAGATCTCCTGATTTTGGGCGTGATCGACGAGAGAAACGGAATAACTTCCGCACTCATACACGGAGCATGAGTAGGCGGAAGTTAAGTCGGGCAGAGAGGCCAGTACGTTTTGCGCGCGTTCCGCGGTGGAAAAATCGCTGAGGAACACGCGGTATGAATTGTCGATATAAGCGGGATAGACCTTGAACGCGCCGGCAAACGGGATCGCGGCGCTGATCCGTTCGGCGGCTTCCTCGCGGGAAGCGCAGGCCTCTCCGATCTGCACGTGGAAACGCCCGAACGCGTAACCGCCGCTGCCGGTCTTCGTATATCCGTCGGAATAATAAACGTTATCGGCGATCAGAGCGGTACAGGACGTTTCCCCGATCTGCCAAAGGGGATAAAAGCCGCGGGTATCGTCTTCTATGACCGTCCGTCCGACCTGAAAGCCGTGATCGGACGAAAGATCCCAGGAAACCTCGGCGTCCGATCCGTAACAGATCCCGATCGCCATCAGCGGGTTCTCGCCCTCCGCCGTATAATCGAGCGCAACGGCGCGGTGAACAAGAAAATAGATCGTATAAAAGAGCGTCCCGAGCAGGAGGAGAGCGGCGAGGAAAAGGCAGAAAATACGGACATAGATCTTCGAGCGCGGCTCTTTATTCCGGCTTATTTTGTCCCATTGAGTTCTTTTGTTTCCCAAAACGGTTTCTCCTTTCCCGTCACTTCGCCTGATCGGGCTGCGCCGACAGCTTTTTGCGATCCGCGGCGCTCAGGGGCGCGCCCGCCGCCGGGATCTTGAGTTTTTTCCAGCCGCCGCCGGAAGCCGCGTCCCTGTCTCCTACCGGGAGAACGGAAACGAGCGTCTGCCCGCGTTTGAGCTGGAGGACCGTAACGCCGGAGGCGGTACGGGTCGTTTTTTCGGGGATGAGGCGGGTCGAGACGATGATCGCGCGGTGCGCGTCCGACTCGAGGAGCAGCTCCTTCGGCTTATCTTCCCAGATCGCCGCCACAATGGGAGACGCGGAAGAGTAGGCGCCGGTCAGCTTGCGGCGGGCGCCCTTCGTTTCATACGCGGAGAGCGGAACGCGGACCCCTTTCCCGTTCCGGAAGAGATACACGATCCGGTCGGTGGGCTTCAGCTTCTTTTTGAAGAGGAGCGCGATCGGTCTCTCGCCCGGATCCATCTTCAGCTTTGCCGCCACAAACTCGCCGAGGGACGACGCCTTGACCTGATCAAAATCCGAGACGCGGGCGTTATAGATCTGGCAGGCGTTGGTGATAAAGATCAGTTCGTCCTGGTTTTCCGCGTCCTCGTCGACCGTGATTTCGTCCCCCTCCTTCAGAGAGTGAACGTCGCTGCCCTGAAGCGAGCGCATCGTGATCTTTTTGAAGTATCCTTCTTTGGTGAGCACCACGCGGACGGGATAGTTTTCCTCTTCCGGCTGCGCCGGCGCTTCGGAGACCTCCTCCGCGCCGATGATGCCGGTTTTTCTCGGTTTTCCGTAGGTCTTTTTGACCGCTTCCAGCTGCTTGATGATCTCCGCTTTCTGCTTGAGAACGTCCCCGAGCAGATCCTTCAGACGGGCGATCTCCTTCTGGAGATCCTCGATCTCCTTGATGCGGTCAAGGATATACTCGCGGTTGAGATGGCGGAGCTTGATCTCGGCGATATATTCCGCCTGCACCTCGTCGATCCGGAAGGCCTCGCAGAGGTTTGGCACCACGTCCGATTCCTTTTCCGTTCCGCGAACGATGGCGATGGCGCGGTCGATATCAAGCAGGATCTTGCCGAGCCCGATCAGAAGATGCAGTTTTTCCTCTTTTTTAGTCAGATCGAAGCGGCACTCCCGGCAGAAGCAGGCAAGACGGAAGCGGATCCACTCGTTCAGTATTTCCGCCACGCCCATCGTCTTTGGCGCGCCGTCGATAAGAATGTTGAAGTTGCAGTCAAAGGCGTCCTGGAGAGGGGTCTGCGAATAGAGGCGGTTCATCAGCGCCTCGGGATCGGTCCCGCGTTTGAGATCGATCGTCAGGCGGAAGCCGCTCAGGCCGATCTCGTCCCGGAAGTCGGAGACTTCCTTTAGTTTTCCCGCCTTGTAAAGATCGGTCAGCTTTTTCATGATCGCTTCGATCGAGGTAGAATAGGGGATCTCGAGAACGTCGATGCAGTTCGCTTTTTTGTCGTACTTCCAGACCGCGCGGAGCTTGATCGAGCCGCGGCCGGTTTCGTAGACCGCGCGCATCGCTTCCCTGTCGTAAACGACCGTGCCGCCAGTGGCGAAATCCGGCGCCTTGATCAGGTCGAGGAGCTTGTCGGTCGACGTGTTCGGCTTTTTCAGCAGCGCGATCGTCGCGTCGCAGATCTCGGCGAGGTTAAAGGAGCAAACGGAGCTCGCCATCCCGACGGCGATGCCGGAATTGGGGGAGACGAGAATGTTCGGAAAGGTCGTGGGAAGGAGGACCGGCTCGGTCGTCGTGTTATCGTAGTTCGGGACCATGTCGACCGCGTCCTTGTCGATGCCGGAAAAGAGCTCGGCGCAGAAGCCGTCCAGCTTCGCTTCGGTATAGCGGGGCGCGGCAAACGCCATATCGCGGCTGTACTGCTTGCCAAAGCTCCCCTTGGAGTCGACAAAGGGGTGGAGAAGCGCCTCGTACCCGCGGGTCAGACGGACCATCGTTTCGTAAATGGTGGCGTCCCCGTGGGGGTTGAGCTTCATCGTCTGGCCGACGATATTGGAGCTTTTCGTCTTCTGGCCGGTCAGCAGTCCCATTTTATACATCGTATAGAGGAGCTTGCGCTGCGAGGGCTTGAAGCCGTCGATCTCCGGGATCGCGCGGGAAACGATAACCGTCATCACGTACGGCATATAGTTATCCCGGATCGTGTCGGTAATCAGCTGAGGGATCGCGGGCTTCGGGGGCGCTGCGACCTCGGCTTTTTTGTTTTTGTTCGTCTTTTTCGGCATGATTTACCTCTGTCAGATCTCTTTGATACGGAAGGCGGCGGCGCGCAGCATCCGGTTTTGTAAAGCAAGACCGATCCCGTCCGACTCCGGCAGCGGCGCGTAGATCCGCTTGATCTCTTTGCGGTCGGCAAGGCGCAGAAGCGAAAACAGGTTTTTCGCTTCCTCCGGGCCTCCGTTACCGAGCTCATAGACGTTCGGAGCGGGGGGCACCGTTCCCGCGTAAGAGAGAACGGCGTTTTCGGGATCCGCCGCCGCTTCCCGCAGGAAACGGACAACGGCGTCCGGCCGGTCGGAGCGTATCAGGTAAAGCGGCGCGTCCGGCGCGTAATGCCGCAGAAGCATTCCGGGGGACTCGGGCTGCGAGCCGGGCGCCGGCGGGTGGAGAACGGCGTCCGATACCGAAACGGTCCCGAGCGTTTCCCGGAGCATTTCCAGCGTGATCCCGCCGGGGCGGAGCAGAACGTTCGTCCCGTCCGGGCAGAGCTTGACGATCGTTGACTCCAGCCCGACGGAGGAGGGCCCGCCGTCGATCACACAGGGGATCCTGCCGCCGAGATCGTGGAGGACGTGCTCCGCCGTGGTGGTGGAGGGTTTGCCGGAACGGTTGGCGGAGGGAGCGGCGATCGGAACGCCGGAAAGACGGATCAGCGCACGCGCGACGGGATGGACGGGACAGCGGACGGCGATCGTGCCGAGACCCGCCGTTACCTCGGGAGCGACCTTCCCACGATCGGGCATCACGACCGTGAGGGGTCCGGGCATAAACGCTTCAGAGAGCGCCCGGTAGCGGTCGTCCGTTACGGCGTAGCGGTCCGCCTCGTCCGGCGAGGAGATATGGATGATAAGGGGATTGAAGGAGGGGCGGCCTTTGGCGCGGTAGATCTCTTTCACCGCCTCGCCGTTTAGCGCGGAGGCGCCGAGCCCGTAGACCGTTTCTGTCGGAAAGGCGACAAGCTCTCCCCCGGCGATCAGACGGGCGGGCAGCTCCAGCTCGCCGTCGTCAAAACGCTCCGGATCCACTTTGAGAAATGCGGTTTTCAAGTTTCGTTTGTGCCTTTCAGTTTTTTCGCGGCGTCCTCCGCGGCAAGCGCTTCCAGCATGGGAGAGATCCCGCCGTTAAGAAACTCCTCGAGCGAATAGAGCGTAAGTCCGATCCGGTGATCGGTTACCCTGCCCTGCGGATAATTATAGGTCCGGATGCGCTCGCTCCGGTCGCCGGTCCCGACCTGGCTGCGCCGCTCGGACGCGATCTTTTCGGTCTGCTCGGCCTGTTTGAGGTCGTATAGCTTCGCGCGCAGAAGGCGCATCGCTTTTTCTTTGTTCTTGTACTGGCTTCTCTCGTCCTGGCACTCGATCACGATGCCGCTCGGCTTGTGAAGGAGGCGGATGGCGCTCTCCGTCTTGTTGATATGCTGACCGCCGGCGCCGCTGGACTTGATCGTCTCGATCTTCAGATCGGCGTCCTTGATCTCCACTTCTACTTCTTCGGCCTCAGGCAGGACGGCGACCGTGGCGGTGGAGGTGTGGATCCGCCCCGCCGTTTCCGTTTCCGGGACGCGCTGCACACGGTGAACGCCGCTTTCGTATTTCAGACGGGAATACGCCCCTTCGCCCGAAACGGTGAATACGATCTCACGGAACCCGCCGAGCTCCGTTTCGTTTGCGGAGTCGAGATCCACCGAAAAACCGGCGCGATCCGCGTACATGGAGTACATCCGGTAGAGAACGGCGACGAACAGCGCCGCTTCTTCCCCGCCCGCCCCGGCGCGTATCTCGATCACGACGTTTTTGTCGTCGTTCGGGTCGCGGGGGAGAAGGAGGAGACGCAGCTCCGTTTCCGCCTGTTGAAGCCGTTCTTTCAGGAGCGCGGCTTCCGCGCGGGCAAGCTCCCGCAGCTCGGGATCGCTTTCTCCCCGCTCCATCTCCTCGGCTCCGGCAAGCTGCCCGGAGAGCGAGCGGTAGGAACGGTACGCCGCCACGACGGGGGAGAGGCGTTTATACTCCCGCATCAGCGCGGCGTACTTTTCCCGGTCCCGCGTGAGGGCGGGGTCGGAGAGGAGCGCGTCGATCTCAGAGCAGCGCGTTTCGATATCCTTGAGTTTTTCCAGCATTTCAGTCGCTGAAAAACGCGGACAGGGCAAGGTGCGTGGAATAGAGATCCGCTTTCGAGATCACCTCGTAGGGCGCGTGCATCGAAAGGACGGGAACGCCGACGTCGATGGTATCGATGTTGTGGACGGAAATAAACTTCGCCACCGTTCCGCCGCCGCCCGCGTCCACCTTTCCGAGCTCCGCGATCTGCCAGTTGACGCCGTGCGCGTCAAAGAGGGAGCGGATCTTCGCCGTAAACTCGGCGGTGGCGTCGTTGGTGCCGCTTTTGCCGCGCGCGCCGGTGTATTTGCAGATAGCCACGCCTCGGGAAAGGAGCGCCGCGTTGCGTTTTTCAAAAACCTCGGGGAAATTGGGATCGTACGCGGCGGCAACGTCAGCGGAAAGACATTCGCTGTTTGCGCGGATGCGGTTTGCGTCGCAGGAAAACGCCGCGGCGATCTCGTCGATCAGATCGGCGAGGATCCGGCTCTGCATCCCGGTATTGCCGTTGCTGCCCGTTTCCTCTTTGTCCGCGAGGATGCAGCAGACCGTGCGTTTTGTGTCCGCGGACTCAAAAAGCGCGGTGAGGGAGGGATAGGCGCAGACGTGATCGTCGTGCCCGTAGGCGGCGAGGAGCCACCGGTCAAGCCCGACGTCCCGCGCCTTATAAGCGGGAACGGCGCACAGCTCCGCGCTGATCAGATCGTCTTCTGTGATCCCGCAGCGTTCGTTGAGAAGACGGAGAAAATTGAGTTTGATCTCCTCGCTTTCCGTCCCTTTGTCCGCCGGCGCGCTTCCGGAGAGAAGATTGAGCGCTTCCCCGCTGATCGCTTTGCCGAGGGGCTTTTGATCCTGCTCGGCGGAGAGATGCGGAAGAAGGTCGTTGATATAGAAAACGGGGTCGTTTTCCTCTTCCCCGATCCGGACGGAGACCGTTTCCCCGCCGCGGAGCGCGACCGTTCCGTGCAGGGCGAGCGGGATCGCCGTCCACTGGTACTTGCGGATGCCGCCGTAGTAGTGGGTTTTGAGGAACGCCATCCCGCCGTCCTCGTAAGCCGGGACGGGCTTGAGATCGAGGCGCGGCGAGTCGATATGGGAGGCGACGATGCGGATCCCGTTTTCCGGCGATTCGGTCCCGACGCGGAAAAGGATAAGACTTTTCCCCCGGTTGTTGAGATAGTATTTGCCGCCCGCCGCAAGCTTGTCCCCCCAGCGGTACGGAAGATACCCTTCCCGCTCTGCGGCCCCAACGGCGTAATCCACAGACTCGCGCTCGGTCTTTGCGTGATCGATAAAGGCGCGGTAGCCCTCCGCATAACGGAGAGCCGCCTCGCGGGTCGCTTCGTCCGCGGTTTCAAAAAAGCTCTTTTTTTCGTAAGCAAGCTGCTTTTTCAGTTCTTCCGTGTCTGGCATTTTACTTTTTCCTTTCATTGAAGATCGGGCGTCGCCGGATAAAGCCGGTCGTAGATCTCGATGGTTTTGTTGATTTTTTTCATATACGCCGTCGTTTCGGCGTAGGGGGTGTCAAGGAGAATACCGTTCGCGTCTGCGTAGTCGGGGTTTTCCAGCCACTCGTCCACCCGGCCGAACCCGGCGTTGTAGGCGGCAAAGGCCGTCGTCCAGACCCCGTAGCGCATTTTGAGATAGGAGAGATAAAAGGTCCCGTATCGGATATTGGTCTCGGGATCGTAAAGGAGGGCGGAGGTGCCTTCTTCTCCCAGCTTCATTTTCACCCAATCAAAGGTTTCCGGCATCAGCTGCATCAGCCCGATCGCGCCGACGGAGGAGACCGCGTTGCTTGAAAAATCGCTCTCCGTCTTGATCACGGCGTAGATGATATGCTCCGGCACGCCGAACTTCACGCTGTAAGTCTGAACGTATTCCTCATAAAGACAGGGATAGTTTTTGCGGTCGATGCGGTCGCTGATCGCGGTGTACGCCCAACCGCAGGCGAGAGAGAGCGTGATGATCAGCAAAACGACAAGACTGTGCAAGAGGGCTTTTTTCATCGTTCTCTCCTCCCGGCGGTGTCGGATAAGCCGAGGCGAGAAAGGAGCGTCTCGCAGTCCTGCCGCAGTTCTTCGGCCGTTCCGTTGTTTTCCAGAATAAAATCGCAGCGTTCCCGGAAATAATCGTCCGGAAGCTGGGCGTCGATCCGGCGGGCGGCGTCCGAAGCGGGGAGCGCGTCCCGCTCGGAGAGGCGGCGGATCCGCAGATCGCGGTCGGCAAGGACGGCGGCGGTCGCGTCGCAGAGACGGTTCGCTCCCGCTTCAAAAAGCTGGGGCGCGTCGAGAACGACGTAGGGGACGCCCGCCTTTTTTGCCCGGGTAAGAAGTTTTTCGATCTCCCGCATCACAAAGGGATGCGTCGTTTCATTCAGCCGGGAGAGCGCCTCCCGGCCGTCCGGGGCAAAGACGAGCGAGGCCATCTTCCGCCGGTCGAGCGTTCCGTCCGGCAGGAGTATATCAGGGCCGAACGCGCGCGCAAGCGCCCGCGTGCAGCGGCCTTTTTTAGCAATCAGACGGTGGTAAACGGCGTCCGCGTCGATCACGTCTCCCCCGCGCGAAGCGAGAAAGGACGCGGCCGCGCTTTTCCCGCTTCCGCTGCCGCCCGTTAATCCCAATACTTTCACGGCTTTCCCCCATAAATATACATAATAGATTATAACAGATTAAGAATTCGATTTCAACCCTTTTTGCGTCTTTTTTCCCGGGCTCCGATCATATACTAAAACAAAAAATCAAACAGGAAAGGTTACCCTATGAAACAAGAAAAAGCGGCCGTCCCATTTTCCCCCGCCCTCTGCTTTCTCCCCTCGCGTTCCTTTTTTCTCGGCGCAAACGGAGCAAACGGCTTTCATTCCTTCGGCGACTCGGTCCTTTGCGAGTCCCAAACCGGTACCGTCTTCTATATATATGGGGGACCGGGTACGGGAAAGTCCTCGTTTATGAAAAAAGTCCGGGCGAGAGCCGAAGCGGAGGGGATCGCCTATGAGCTATACTACTGTTCTTCCGACCCGGAATCCCTTGACGGGATCCGTCTGCTCTCGGGGGACGGATCGCGGTGCGTCTCTGTCGTGGACGCAACGGCGCCGCACGCCCGTATGCCGGTCCGCGCCGGGGTGAGCGGACATATCCTTGATTTCGGCGAGTTCTGGAACACCGACGTTCTCGCCGCTTCCCGCGAGGAGATCGAAACGCTCAGCGCAAAAAAAGAGGAGCGCTTCCGCTGCGCTTATTCCTTTTTCTCGCCCGCGGGCGATCTGCTCCAAAAAGCGTGCAAGCGGATCGCGCCGGTCCGGCGGGAAAAGCTGAAAAGCTTTTTCAGTACCCGTCTTACCCCGCCGCTTCGCCCGGAAGAGGCGGCAATCGTCGAGCGGCCCACGGCGGCTCTCTCGATGTTCGGGCGGATCGAGTTTCCCTTTTTCGGCGGGTCTTTTTATACCGTCAACGACCGGCACGGGGAGGGGCGGGTCTTTCTGACCGAAACCGCCGGGATCCTCCGGGAGCTCGGGCACACGGTCTGCGCCGCTCCGGAACCCCTTCTTCCCTCCTACTATCGCGCGATCTATCTGCCGGAAGCGGATTTCGGCCTTGCGATCCGCACGGGCGAAACGAAAGACGAGGGAAAGATGCGGATCGGCCGTTTCTTTGAGAGCCGTTTTGCGGAAACGGATACGGCAAACCGCCTCTCGCTTCAGCTCTCCGAAAAGTTCAAGTCCTACGGTCTTTCCCACCTCGCCAAAGCGCGGGAATACCATTTTGCCCTGGAGAGAATCTACGGCAAAGCGATGAACTTTTCCCGCCTGGAGAAAAAGAGCGAAGCGTTCCTTTCCCGGATCTTCGCGCCGCTCGGCTAAACGCCTGACAAAAAGATTTCCGCGGACCGTTTCGGTCCGCGGAAATCGATCGTACGACAGGAACGCGCCGCTTCAAAGCGGCTTGACGGCGCGGGCGGCAAAGAAAGAAGGAACGCGCAGCTCGTTCAGTCTTCCTTCGCCATTGTAATCCTCGTAGAGGTCGGTGATGGAAAATCCGGCTTCGAGCTGCCCGCCGAGCTGTTCCTCCAGCGTGTGGGAAAACTGGAACCCGCAGTCGGCGTCCTCCAGCTGTTTTCTCTGCTCCGGGTCGGAAAGCGGATCGAACGGGAGGCGGTTGATCAGCCGTTCCTCCGCCTCGTCAAAGAGATAATTGATCCCGTTGTCGTAGCCGCCAAGCAGAACCCCGCCCGGCTTGAGAACGCGGAAGCACTCACAAAAGATCGGGCGTACCTCCCGGACGTAGCAGTTGGAGACGGGATGAAAGATGAGATCGAAGCTCGCGTCCTCAAAGGGGAGCGGCTTTGTCATATCCGCGCGGATGATGCGGATCGCATACCCTTCGCGCTCCGCTACCATACGCTCCGACTCGAGCTGCTTTTTTGAGTAATCCAGCACCGTTACGTCCGCACCCGCGGCGGCAAAGAGGGGCATCTGCTGTCCTCCGCCCGAAGCGAGACCGAGCAGCCGCTTTCCGGCAAGCTCGCCAAACCATGCGCGCGGCACCGGCTTTGTCGGGGTGAGGAAGACGCTCCAGTCTCCCCTTTTCGCTTTTGCGTATTCTTCGCGGGAGATGGGCTTGCCCCACTCCCAGCCCTCCTCGACCCACCGGTCGATCGTTTGCGCGTTGATCTCCTGATAATCCATACCGTCTCCGAAAAAGAGGACTTTGCAGTCCTCTTTTCTCCTTTGTTATTTTTTCAGGGCGCTGACGATCTCTTCGGTGTCCGCGGCGATCATCAGCTCTTCGTTTGTCGGGATCATGTAAACCTTTACTTTGGACTCGGGCGTAGAGAGGCAGGTCGCCGAATACGGGCGCTTCATGCCGTTGTTTTTCTCCTTGTCGAAGGAGATGCCGAAGAAGTCCATATTCTCGCAGACCGCTTCGCGCAGGGCCTTCGTATTCTCGCCGATGCCGGCGGTGAAGACGATCGCGTCAAGCCCGTTCATCGCGGCGGTATAGGCGCCGATGAACTTTTTGATCTGATAGGTAAGGATGTCCATCGCCAGCTTGGCGCGCTCGTTGCCCTCGGCGATCGCCGCTTCGATGTCGCGGCAGTCGGAGGAAATGCCGGAAATGCCGAGGAAACCGCACTTTTTGTTCATGAACTCGTTCATCTCGGAGGGAGTGAAGCCCTCTTTTTCCATGATGAAGGGAACGACGGCGGGATCCATATCCCCGCAGCGGGTGCCCATGATCACGCCGGCAAGGGGGGTAAAGCCCATCGAGGTATCCACGCACTTGCCGCCGTCGACGGCGGAGATAGAGGAGCCGTTGCCGAGATGGCAGGTGATGATCTTGGTGTCCTTCGCCGGCTTTCCGAGCAGCTTGATCGCCTCGCCCGCAACAAAGCGGTGGGAGGTGCCGTGCGCGCCGTAACGGCGGATCTTGTAATTCTCGTACATTTCGTACGGAACGCCGTAGACGTGCGCCTTTTTCGGCATCGTGGAATGGAAAGCGGTATCGAAGACGAGAACCTGGGGCGTGCCGGGCATCGCCTCGAGGCAGCCCTTGATGCCCATAATGTGCGCGCCGGTATGGAGGGGCGCGAGATCGCGGCAAAGCTCGAGCTTGGCGAGAACGTCGTCGGTCAGAAGGACAGACTCAAAGAAGTAGGGGCCTCCGTGGACGATCCGGTGGCCGACCGCCTCGATCTCCTTCATGCTGGAGACGCAGCCGTATTCCGGATTCATCAGGCATTCCACGACCAGGCGCGTCGCCTGGGTATGACTCGCGATCTCGATCTCGGCCTCGTATTCCTTGCCCGTGAGAAGCTGCTTGTGGGAAATCTTCCCGCCGATCCCGATCCGCTCGCAGATCCCTTTCGCTTTTACGATCCCTTCCGTCGTATCAAAAAACTGATATTTGAGAGAGCTGGAACCCGCATTGACAACAAGTACGTTCATATCTACATTCCTTTCACAGTTCGGATTAACGCTTAATATTATACCGCCCGTATCGCCGGATTTCAAGAGCGAATTTCCGTTTTGTTCTTTTTTTCTTGCAATATTTTGCCGAAAGAAGTATAATGGGAAAAAACGGGAGGAAGCGCCATGAAAGTCGCGGCTGTGATCTGCGAGTATAACCCTTTCCACAACGGCCATCTCAGCCAGATCCGGGCTCTCCGGCGGCTTGGGATCGACGCCGTGGTCGCCGTGCTCGGCGGCTCTTTTACCCAGCGGGGCGAGGCCGCGCTCGCGGACCCCTACGTCCGCGCAAAAGCCGCCGTCGCCTCCGGCGCCGCCGATCTCGTGATCGAGCTTCCCTTCCCGTATTCCGCCGCGCCGGCCCGTTATTTTGCCCGCGCCGGGGTCTTCCTTGCCGACGCTCTCGGCTTTTGCGACTGTCTTGCCTTCGGCTGCGAGGACGCGGCGCTCGCCCCGCTGGAAACGGTCGCGCTGGCCCTCCGGTCCGAGGCGTTTTCCGCCAATCTCGCCGCCCTGCGCGCGGACAAAACGAACGCCGCCGTCGGCTCGCCCGTACTCCGGGAAACGGCGCTTGCCGGGCTTGTCCCGGACGAAGCGCTCCCCCTGCTGCGAAAGCCGAACAATATCCTCGCGCTGGAATACCTCCGTGCCATCGAGGAGCTCTCCTCCCCGCTTTCTCCTCTCCCGCTTCCCCGGATCGGCGGCGGGCACGGAGATACGAAGCTGCCGGAGGGGACCGTCGCCTCCGCCGGGGCTCTCCGGGAGGCGCTCTTTTGCGAGGGGATCGAGCGGTGGACGCCCTTTCTCCCGCCCGAATCTCTCGCCGTCTTTTGCAAAGCGGCCGGGGAGGGGATTGCTCCCGCCTCGCTTCACACAGCCGAGCGCGCTGTCCTTCACGTTCTCCGAAGCTCCGGCGAGCCGTTTTCCCGATTTGCCGAAGCGGGCGGCGGCCTCGGGGAGGCGATCCGCAAGGAGGCGAAAAGCGCGTCCTCTCTCTCCGGTCTTTACGCCGCCCTGCCGACCAAACGCTATCCCGCCGCTCGGATCCGGCGCGCCGTTCTCTCCTGCCTTTTCGGCGTGCGGGAGGAAGATCAGTCCGCGCCTCCGGCCTTTACCTTTTTACTTGCCGCAAACGAAACCGGGCTTTCCCTTCTGCATCAGAGAAATAAAGGCGGGATCCCGATCGTAACGAAACCCGCCGACGGAGCGGCGGACCTCTACGGCTCGCGCGGTTACGAGCTATACCGGAAGGCGCAGGATTTCTTTACCCTCTGCGCCCCGCGGATCGGCGCCGCCTCCGATCCCCTGAAAAAATCCCCGTTTATTCTCTCTCCGCATTGACAAAACGGCAAAAACGGAGTATGATAGATAGGAAAAAAGCAAAGGAGTTCTGTTATGGCTGAAGAAAACAAAATCAACTTTCTTGAATATAAGGGAAAAGCGCTCGTCCGGGAAGGCAACAACATTTGCTACGGCAATATGACGGACAACGCGATCCTTTACCTTCTCGTCCTCGGCGAAAACGAGTACGAGGGACACAAGGTCCCCGGAAAAACGCTGATCCAGATCATCTCGACCGATACCACGCTTCCTTTCCACAAACGCATCCTGAAGCAGGGGGACAAGGAAACGCTCTTCGACGCTTTCGACATCGGCTGTTCCTGGCTGCAGAGAGCCAACGCGGACGGGAGCAAAAAATGATCCTTTCCTCGCGTAAGCTCTCCCGGCTCGCCCTTTTTTTGGCGATCGCGTATCTCTTGCCCGTTTTGGGCGGATGCGCCGCCGGAAAACCGGCTGACGCCACCGCGTCAAACCCGGAAACCTCCGCCGAGATAACGGATCTTCCCTCCGTTACCGGCACCGCAGCCGTTTCCGATACGGCGGCGGAAACCGAGCCCGCCGTGGTCCCCGTCGGCTTTTTCAACCCGATCACGGGCGAAAAGACCGAAACGGATCTGACACTCCGCCGCCCCGTCGCCATCTCGGTCGATAACGTCCTCGGGGCGCAGCCCTCCGTCGGCATCTCGCTTTCCGACTGCCTCGTTGAGCTGCCTTTTGAGGGGTTTGAAACGCGGCTTCTCGCCGTTGTTCTCGACTACGAATCGCTTCCCACGTTCGGCAACATCCGCTCGGCGCGGGACTATATGGTCCGCTATTCGCAGGACTTCGGCGCGATCTTTGTCCACGCCGGCGCCGATTATGACGCAAACTGCCGCCGTCTTGCGCCCGCCGCGATCGAGCACGGCTTTGCCGTTTCCTATCTGATCAAAAAAGATATCATCAGCGTGCCGGAGGAGCGGCAGGACCTCTGGACCGACGGGATCGACGATCTCGACGCCGTGACCAAATACTTCCCCACTCCCATGTTCCGGGACGAGGAACGCC
>CAMKAU010000032.1 GCA_946410595.1 uncultured Clostridia bacterium | reverse complement strand
TATCGAAGCGGGGAGCGAGCCGAGCGCCGCCGGGGGCGGATGCAGCGAGGCGAGCGAGTGGCAGCGGTCGAAATTTTGCGAGCCGCCGGCGAGCTGAAAATTTCGGGCACCGCAACAGGATCATAACGGGGCTCGCCCCGTAAAAAAAGAATATCGAAGCGATCTCCTTTACGGAGTTCTGCATATACGGAGGGATATCGAAGCGGTCATAACGGGGCTGACTCGAAATCAGTTTGGAGCAATCCACGTGGGTTCGAATCCCACTCCCTCCGCCATCTACGGGGTTGGAAGCAACATTCCAGCCCCGTTTTCAGTAGAAAAACACAGTTCGGTGTGATAGAATCATATCGACAAATCGGAATTTGATGATCTTCTGACAGTCAAATTCGGAATGGTAAAAACTGTCCGAGAGCAGAAATATACGTTATACAAGGAGAAAAAATATGGAAATCCGATATGCAAAACCGGGCGACCTTGAAATGGTATCGGAATACGATGAGCACATTTCAAAGGAAGAAATGAAGAACTCAATCAAAATGAAAAGGATCATCCTTCTGTTCATTGACGGCGAATACGAAGGCTGGCTGAGATTCAATCTGTTCTGGGACAACATCCCGTTTATGAATTTGCTGTACGTTTCCGAAGAACAACGAGGAAAAGGATACGGCAGAAAACTGGTTGAGTTCTGGGAGCGTGAAATGGCGGAACAAGGTTACAAATTTGTTTTGACTTCAACACAGTCGGACGAAGAAGCTCAGTTCTTTTACAGAAAACTCGGCTATACGGACAGGGGAGCATTGGTATTGCCAAAAGAACCGCTTGAAATCATTTTTTATAAAAAACTAAGCAAAAACAATGGCAAAAAGCAGAATTGAGACCGCAATTCAGACAGGCAAATTCCGGTTTGTCGGAATAAACGGCTTGACGATATGCCCTTGGGCTATTTCGTCTGTTAATCACAGAAAAAAAGCACTTGCCGCGGCAAGTGCTTTTTTAACTAAATCCGTCCTTGCGGACGGGCGAAATCCTCCCTTCGTTCGGATGAAATCGCTTCGCGGCGAAATCCGCGCTTCGCGCGGGTCAAGAGGACGGATTTGATTTCACCGAATGCGTCGGCATTCGATCTCATCTGAGGGCAACGCCCGGAGATTTCACCGTGCCGCAAGGCGCGATTTCACTTTTTGGCTGTTTTGTATGTTGCTCCCGCAACAAAAACCGTCCCGGCCGGGGCGGTTTTTGTTGCGGGAGCATAACGAGGGGATTCGAAGGACAAGAAAAAGAGAGTTCGCTCTGCGGAAGTTCCCAACCTATGCCGCGCCGCAAGGGCGCGGCTTTGCATGACAGTCCGGGGGACTGTCAGAGCGTGCGCCGTCCCCCCGCGCTTGCGGAAGGGCCGGCGGTTTTCTTTTTGTCTGTTTTTGGTATAATTTGGATGATTTTATAATAAATATATATTTTTACTAAAATTGTTAATTCCGATTTGTGAAACTTTTTTCGGCGGGAGGGATTGCACTTATCTGTTAATTATGGTAAAATATGGTTACCAAGAAACCATTTTTTACGGAGAAAAAGATGATGGATTACAATTCTAAGGTTTTGATCGCGGATTCAGACAGCGAACAAAGGCGGATCCTGAAGGATGCGCTCGCGGCGGCGGGGATTTTCTGCGCGGAGGAGGCGGCCGACGGCACGGAGGCGCTCTCCCGTCTCCGCTCCTCCCCCTTTGCCGCGGCGGTGGTCGACGCCTGGCTGCCGGGGCTGGACGGCGTGGGGCTTTTGCGCAAGCTCAAAGCGGAAAGCAAACCGGGGGACAAGCTCCCCTACTTTGTCTGCACCGTGAAATCCGCCGGCGCGCGGATGCTGGAGGAGGCGTCCTCCGCCGGCGCGGAGATGTGCCTGCCGAAGCCGTACAGCGCCGAGAGTCTCGCCGGGCATCTCTCCACCGTGATCGAGCGGCGCTCCCGTCCCGGGGCCGAACGCCCCGCCTCCCTGCCGGGCGAGCCGGAGGACCTGGAGGCGCAGGTCACCAAGATCATCCACCAGATCGGCGTGCCCGCCCATATCAAGGGCTACCAGTATCTGCGCACCGCGATTTTGATGACGGTGCGGGACAGCGCGATCATCGACTCGGTCACCAAGGTCCTTTATCCCCGCGTTGCCAAAAAGTACGCCACGACCACCTCCCGCGTGGAGCGCGCCATCCGCCACGCCATTGAGGTCGCGTGGGACCGCGGGGACGTGGACACCCTCAACTCCTTTTTCGGCTATACCGTGCAGATCGGACGGGGAAAGCCGACCAACTCCGAGTTTATCGCGCTGATCGCGGACAACCTCCGGCTCCGCAACAAGCTCTTTTGACCGCCCTCCCTTCCGCCGCCGCCCCGGCTCCGCCTCTCCGCGGACCGGGGCGGCGGTTTTTCCCTTCCCCGCCGGAAAAGCGTTGACAGCCGCAAAAAAAGGGAGTAAAATAAAAACGCCCCGCGGCGGGGCGTTTCCCAACGCGATTTTCTTCAACCTGAATAAAAGAGAGGCGTGTTATGATCTATCAACTGGAAAACAAAGCGTTCTCGGTCCGCGTGGCGACCCGGGGCGCGGAGCTGCAAAGTCTGTATTCCAAAAAAACCGACCGGGAATATCTCTGGCAGGCGGCGCCCGAGGGGTGGCCCGACCACTCGCTCCTGCTCTTTCCCTGCTGCGGCCGGATCGACCGCAGCCGCATCACCGTAAAGGGAAAGGAATACCCCCTGGCGATGCACGGCTTTGCCAAAGACCGGGAGTTTACCGTTCTGTACGCGGACAGCGCGCGCCTTTCCCTGGAGCTCGCCGCCGACGCGGACACCCTCCGGCAGTTCCCCTACCCCTTCCGGCTGGGCGTGGAGTTTTGCCTGACTGCCGATCACGTTGAGGAGAACTTCACCGTGAAAACGGACGGGGAGGAGACGATGCCCTTCTCGCTCGGCGGGCATCCCGCCTTCTTCTGCCCCGTTGACCTCGAGAGCGAGGCGGAGGACTGCGTCCTGCAGTTCGACACGCCGCAACAGATCCGGCGCCACGGTCTGACAGACGGCTCCCGCCTGCTGATCCCCGGCTCGGAGCAGCCCTTTTTTGCCGGCGAGCGGGAGATCCCCCTCTCCGATCACTTCTTCGACGAGGGGCCGATGATCCTCTCGAACGTGAAGGCGAACGCCGTCCGTCTCCTCTCCAAAAAGACCGGCCGGTATATGGAAATGGGGATCAGGGACTTCCCCTTTATGACCCTCTGGGGACAGGGCAAGCGGATGACGGTGATCGCCATCGAGCCGTGGTGCGGCACCTCGGACGTCTCCGGGACCGACCACGCGTGGGAGAAAAAGTTCGGCAACGAGCGGGTCGCCCCCGGCGAGACCTTTACCCGCTCCTTCACCTTCCGGCTCGGATAAAAGACAAAAAAAGAAACGCCCGCGGGCGTTTCTTTTTTTGTTTTTCTTCAGCTCTGCGCTTCCGTTTCGGCCGCGTCTTCCGCCGCTTCCGTCTCCGTGGCGGAGATCACGGAAGAATCATAATAATCGGAGGAGGACCAGCTGACCGTCTCGGGGTTGCTCTTATAGGTATAGGTCACGTCCGGCTGGATGACGTAGAGCGTCAGGACGATCACGGCGAAGAGGATCGAGATGATCATCGTCAGCTTATTGAGCGTGGCGTCCAGCTTTTTGCCCTTGCCCTTCCCGAAAAAGGAGTCCGAGCCGCCGCCGATCGCGCCGGAAAGACTGCGGTTCGACCCGTTCTGGAGAAGAACGGCGACCACGAGGAACAGGGCGAATACGATCAGAATGACGCCCATTACCGTTTCAAAAACCTGCATTTGTTTGCCTCCGAGAGAAAAACGATTTTTTTGTATGACCCGTCAAATGACGGCAGATATCCAAAGTATTAGCATTATAACACAGTCCCCCGCAAAATGCAAGACTTTTTTTCAAATCCCTCTCCGCGCGGAAAAAAAGACGCCAAAGCGCCCGCCCCCGCCCCCGGGGCGAGGACCGAGAGGAGGGTTTCCGCGATCGCGGCGGGGTCGTCGAGAAGATTGACGCGAGCGCGGGCGGCAGCCGAGCCGGGAAAACCCGCGAGATAGGCGCACAGGTGCTTGCGCGCCTCCGAAACGCCGACCCGCTCCCCCTTTTCTTTCAGCATATCGGCAAACTGGGCGAGGGCGATCCGGGCGATCTCCTCCCCCCCGGGCGGGGAAAACGCCTCCCCCCGACGGGCGGCGAGGATCTCGGAAAAGAGCCACGGGCGCCCCACGGCGCCGCGCCCGATCACAAGGCCGGCGCAGCCCGTCTCCCGCAGCATGCGGGAGGCGTCCTCCGGCGAGCGGATATCGCCGTTGCCGAGGACGGGGATGCGGACGGCGGCGGCCGTTTCCGCGATGACGGCAAGATCCGCCGACCCGGTATAAAACTGCTCGCGCGTGCGGGCGTGGACCGTCACGGCGACAGCGCCCGACGCCTCGGCGACGCGGGCGATCTCCGGCGCGTTTTTGTGTTCTCCGTCCCAGCCCGCGCGGATCTTGACGGTCACGGGGAGCGAGCTTGTCCGGACCGCCGCGGCGATCACCCGCCCGGCAAGGACGGGATCCCGCATCAGGGCGGCGCCCTCGCCGTTTGAAACGATCTTTTTCATCGGGCAGCCGAAGTTGAGGTCGATCGCGGCGGGCCGGGCGCCGCAGAGCGCCTCCCCCTCCTCCGAGGAGAAGAAGGCGGCGGCCGCCGCGACCGTCTCCGGCTCGGCGCCGAAGAGCTGCACCGCCGTCGGCGGGCCGGCGAGGCGGGCGAGCGACAGCGTTTTTTTGTTTTTCATGACCACCGCCTTCGCGGAGATCATCTCCGTAACGGCGTATTCCGCGCCGAAGGAGGCGCAGACCCGCCGGAAGGAAAGGTCGGTGTAGCCGGCGAGCGGGGCGAGGAACAGTCCCTCCCGCGCTTCAAATGAGCCGATCCGCACGTCAGCCCTCCCCGCCGAGGACGGCGGACAGACCCGCGGCGGCGCTCTCCGCAAGGGTCTGCCGTTCCCGCTCCGAGAGGAGCCGGTGCAGATCCTCCGGCGAGGCGGCCGCGCCGAGCGCGAGGGTAAAGGCGGGAACGACCGGGTCGGCGGCAAGCGCGGCGTCCGGACGGCGCCCCCCCGTGCCGGCGGGGATCCCGCTCCCCGCGGAAAAGCGCCCCATCGCCGCGTCTCCCGGCGCGTTCTCCGGGGAGAAGGAAAGTCCCTCCGCGCCGCGGGAAAGAGCGAGGAACAGGATCAGATCGGGATCGCCGGAGGACGCACCCTCCGCGCCGGAAAGAAGAACGGAAGCGCCGAGCTTTTCCAGGCGCTCGGAGAGCGCGGCGGCGAAGGCGGCGAGAAGGTCCGCTTCGCTTTTCCCCTCTCCGAGGGTAAACCCGTCGGAGAGCGGGAGGGGGGAGAGCAGGACCGTCTTTCCGGCAAGTCCCCCTTCGGCGGGCTCGCGGAAGCGGACGCTCATCACATCGTACTCTCCCGCTTTCCCGAAGCTGACGGTCGCCCCGCTGTAACGCGAGAGATCCCCAAAGGTGATCTTCACCGAAACGCCCTCCCCGGACGTTTCAAAGGCGACCTCTCCCACCAGCTCGGACGGCGAGGAGCGCGTGATCGTATCGGAGGAGAGAACGGCGCCGGGGAAGGTGAGCGTGAGGGTATCGCCGACGAGAACGGAACGGAAGACGGGGAAGGAGTTGATCACCCGCACGGTGACCAGCGTTTCCCCGGTCCGGCTCTGGGACTGGAGCATTTTGTGCACGGTCACGGGAGGAACGGCGGAAACGGTCCCCTGCTCCGAGACGCCCTCCGACGGGATCCAGTCGCCGAAGGAAAGACGGTAGGCGCCGTCCCGCTCCTCGGAAGCGTAACACTCCGCGCCGACGGGGAGCCCGAGGGCGGAGACTTTTGCGCTTGCCAGATAGGCGTTCTCCCGGAGGAGGAGCCCCTCCTTTTCTGTTTTCAGGCAGAGAAATGACCCGGCCGGGATCACGCGCACCTCGCCGCCCCCGGCCCGCGCCTCCTCGCCGCCGCGGACGGCGGTGAAGGCAAGGGTCCCGAGGGAACGGATCCCGTTTGCCCCGGCCGCGGGCAGCGCGATCTCGCCGAGATAGACGGTCGCGGCGTCCCGGTCTGCCGAATAGCCCGTTTCCTTCGGGGTGAGACGGACGGTCTCGCCGCCGAGGGAGGCCGTGACCGTACTGCCCCGGGGGGCAAGACAGCGGAGGGTCAGCTTTTCGCCCGCGCGAAGGGTCGCGCGGGAGGCGGGGGACGCCCCGTCGATCCGGAAGGAGCCGAGCGGAGCGGGTTCTTCCCCGTCCGCGCGACGGACCGCGCGGGTATAGACCTTTCCGTCTACGGTAACGGAAAGGCGGTTTTCCCCCGGTTCAAGCGGAAAGGAAACGGCGAATACGCCGTCTTTGGAAAGGCCGACGGCGCGGCCGCCCGCCGTGATCCGGGCGGCGGGATCCGCCGTGCCGACGAGGGTGATCCGGTCCGCGTTCGTAACGGTCCCTTCCGCCGGCCAGCAAATGACGGTTTCCCCTCCCGCGCTCTCCGTCTCCGGATAGGCGAGCGGGGCGGTATAGAGGGCGCGCAGCTCGTCGGCCGCCCCCTTCGTATTGTTTTTGAGAACGGCGTAGCCGAAGTGGACGCTGCCGCGGTAGGCCGCTTCCGCGCGGGCGAAGGTCACCTGCGCGCCGATCTCGCCGGCGGCGGCGCCCCCCTCCTCCGCGTAGCGGTAGAGACCGTGGGAGATGAGCAGTTTCACGGAGGATCCGGCCAGCGCGGCGTTCCACCAGCGCACGAGCTCCCCGTAGGGGGCGACGGAGGTGGAAAAATCCCAGTAGATCTGCGGCGCGAGGTAGTCGACTGTCCCCGCCCTGACCCACGCGAGCGGGTCGCAGTAGATCGAGGAGTAGCTCTCCAGCCCCGCCGTGGGGGAGCCGCCGTTTGCGCCGTTGTCGTTTTGCCAGATGCCGAAGGGCGCGATGCCGAACCGGCAGCTTTCGTTTGCCGCGCGGACCGCCTCCGAGCAGAGGCGGACCGTTTCGTTGATATTTCCGCGCCGCCAGTCGGCGAGCGTGTCCCGCCCGCCGTAGAGCCGGTAGGACGATCCGTCGTCAAAAGCGGCGAGGGCGCCGTTTTCCCCGGCGACGGGATAGGGGTAGAAATAGTCGTCAAAGACGATCCCCTCGAGGTCGTACTTCTGCGCCAGCTCCCGCACGCCGGCGGCGACCAGCTCCCGCACCGCGGGATTGCCGGGGTCGTAATAGAGCCTGCCGTCCGCGTAGGGGATCACGTACTCGGGGTGCAATCTCGCGGGGTTGTTTTCCGCAAGGGCGGAGAGATCGGTGCGCGGATAGTCGGCCGAGCCGGTCGTGACGCGGAAGGGATTGACCCACGCGTGGACGGCGATCTTTTTGGCGTGGGCGGCGGCGATGAGATAGGCAAGCGGGTCAAAATCCCCGTCCGCCGCCTTCCCCTGCTCGCCGGAGAGGACCTCGGAAACGGGGAAAAGGTCGCTGTCGTAGAGCGCGTCCCCCGCCGGACGGACCTGGAAGAAGATCGCGTTAAGACCCGCCGCCTTCACCGTTGCGACGATATCGTCCAGCTCCGCTTCGAGCTGCGCGCGGGAGAGGCCGGGGGCGCTCGGATAGTTGATATTCGCGGCGGTGGCGATCCAGATCCCGCGCACCTCCGCGTCGGGGTTCATCGCCGGCTCCGCCGTCCCGGAGGAGTCCTCCGCCGGGAGGGTCCCGACGGGATAGAGAACGCCGGAAAAGCCCTCGCCGCACGCGGTGAGGAGCAGAGCGCAAAAGAGAAAAAGCGCGAGAAGCGCGCGGGGGACGCCGGTCTGCCTGTCTTTCATATTCCACCTCCGGGAGACTTGCCACCATTTTAGCACGAACGCGCCGCTTTGACAAGCCCTTCTTTTCCACAATATGCGGGAGGGAGGGAAAACTTGTCCCCCGCCGGCAATTTGCCGCCGCGTCTTGCATTTCCCCGCGCGGTATGATACACTACGTATAGATAAGATAAGAAAAAAGGAGGGCCGCCATGAAACGGGTCGAGATCTATACCGACGGCGCCTGCAGCGGCAACCCCGGTCCCGGCGGATGGGGCGCGATCCTCGTCTACCGCGGGCGCGAAAAGGAGTTGTCCGGCGGGGCGCGGAGCACCACCAACAACCGGATGGAGCTGACCGCCGCCATCGAGGCGCTCTCCGCCCTGAAGGAGCCGTGCGCCGTCTCCCTTACCTCCGACTCGCGCTATCTCGTCGACTCGGTCACCAAGGGCTGGGCGGCCGGCTGGCGGGCGCGCGGCTGGAAGCTGGCAAACAAAGAGCCGGCGCAGAACGTTGATCTCTGGGAGCGGCTGCTCGATCTTCTGGAGATCCACCGCGTCGTCTTCCACTGGGTGCGCGGCCACGAGGGACACCCCTACAACGAACGCTGCGACCGCCTTGCCGTTGCCGAAACGCAGCGGCGCCTCCCCGGCGGGGAGGAAAGCGGAGGCCTCAACCCCTGAACGAGCGATCCGGCAGAACGCCGGACAATCCCGAAAGGAACTCTATGAAAGCAGCACGCCTCTCCGACAACCGAATACGCCGCTTTCCCCGCTTGTTTGCGTTTTCGCCCGCCGCGCGCGCCCTTCTCGTTTTTTGCGCGTGTCTCTTTGTCTGCGCTCTGCTGCCGCTTGCCGCTTTTCCCTCCCGCGGGGACAACCTGCTGGGGAGCGTTTACGATCTCGCCGCGCCGGACGGGGGGTATCTCCGCCGGGACGGGACCGACTATCTCTTTTTTCCCTACCGGCGCGAGGGAGAAAACGTCTGCGCGCGCGTCTACGGGCGCACGCCCGATCTCTATTACGCCGAGGCGGTCTCCCTCCCCTTCTTCTGCGAGGACGCGGACGGCGACCCCCTCTCCGCGATCGCGACCCTGACCCTCGTCTTCTCGGACGGGGAAACGCTCTCCGCCTCCGCCTCCTCCGCCGGGGAGGAGGTCCGTCTTTGCGCCGATCTGCGCTCCCTGGCGGGGGAGCGGCTGCTCGTTTCCTTCTCCGTTTCCTTTAAGATCTCCTCGCCGCCCGAGGGCGCTCTCTGCTTTGTCGGGGAGCCGGCGGCGGAGGCGGAAACGGACGCCGCCTTCGCCGAGCGGTTCTTCTGCCGCTCCTTTACGGCGGAAAAGGGCTCGATCGTCACCGGCGACGGGGGCGCGACCCTCACCGCGCACTTCTACGGCGCCGGCTCTCTCATCGAGGGCGCCGCCGGCGCCCGCGTTGCGGACGCGGAAACCAACGCCCTGCGCATCAGCGTGGCCTCCTGCTCCCGGAGCTGCGAGCTTGCCATCTACTGCCTGTTCGGCGAGGAGGAGACCTTCCCCGACGAGCCGGCGGCGACCGTCTCTCTCGTCCGCTCGCAGACCGAAACGGTCTACTTTGCGGAGATCCGGGGCGCGGGAGAGGCGAAAAAACTGCGCTTCGTTTCCACCCAGAACGGCCTTTCCACCGTGGTCTTTACCTCGGTGCTCGCCGTTTCCACCTACGCGCCGGGCTCCGACTGGCTCGGCGACGTTTCCGCCTGCCGTCTCTCCGACGACGGGACGGGCATCCTCGTGCGCGGCAGTCTCCCCGCCTCCCTCGCCGTGAGCGGCAAGGAGGAGCGGCTGCTCGTCTACGCCCTCGCCCCGGAGGAGGATCTCTCCTCCCTCGCCGGCGCGGAGCCGGTCGCCTCCGGCCCCGTCTCCGTCCGCTTTGCTTTCCGTATTCCCGTCTCCGGGGAGGACGACCGGCTCCTCTCCCGCAAGTTCGTCGTCCTGATGACCGAGGGCGGCGTTCCCACCGACCCGCCGCGGCTGCTCGCCACCCCCTTCTACGTGGATAAGGAGGAGGACGGCGCGTCCGCGCCCGTCCTGTCCGCCGCCGCTTTCAAGGGCGTTCTCTGCGGCGGGGAGACCGCCTTTGCCGACAGCGAGCCCGGCTCGGTGATCCTCGACGTTGACCTCTCCCGCCTCTGCGATCTCTCCGGGCGCGGCTACGTGTTCCGCTCCGGCGGGGAGGCCTGCTATTTTGACCGCGAGGAGTCCGACCGGCTCCGCGCCCGCCTGGCGGAATACAGCGCCTGCGGCGTTCCGGTCTTTCTCCGTCTGCTTGCCTCCAACCCGGGCAAAAGCGTCCCCTTTACCTATTCCTACAACGAGTCCGGCGTCTTCTCCTACGCCCTCAACGCGGAAAGCGAAAAATCCCGCGCCTTCCTCGAGGCCGCCGTGCGGTACCTCTTTACCGATCTGGCGGCGGATCCGCTCGCCGTCTCCGGCCTGATCCTCGGCAAAAACGCCGACAGCAGCGGCTCCTACAACTTTATGGGCGCGGACGTTCCGCTCGACGAATACGCCGAAGCGTACCTGCTTGCCCTGCGGACCGTTTCCCGCGCGGCTTCGCGCTGCCGGCCCGGGATCCTCCTTTTCGTCCCGGTCGACGACCGCTACCAGAACGAAAACGTGGGGCGGCGCTTCCTCTTCCCCGATTATGACGTATCCCTCTTTCTCGAAGCGCTCTGCGCGCGCGCCGCGGACGAGGGCGGGGGGCTCTCCTTCTCCGTTCTGATCGAATCCTCCGCCGGGCCGACGGAGGAAAAGCCGGACCCCTTCTCCCTTGCGGAAATGGGCGCCCTCCTCTCCTCCCTGAACGCAAGCTACGGCGTCTCCGCCGAAAAGCCCTTTCTCCTCTGGTCGCCGGAGAACGCCGCCGATCCCGCCGCCGCCTACTCCCTCCTCTACTACCGCGCCCTCTTTTCGGACGCGGCCGGGGCGTTTTTCCTCGATCTCTCGGGCGGGGACGGAACGCTTGCCTCCCTCTGCCGCGAGATCGACACGGTGAACACCCTCAACGCGACCGCCGGCCCTCTCGCCCGCCTCGGCGTTCTGGCGGAGCGCGACCTTGCCGGTTTTGACGGCGCAAAGCTCGTGCTGCGCGACGTGAAAAAGACGGAGGCCGCCGCCCCGCTCGCCTCCCCCGCCGGCTCCGCGCTCTACCGCTCCTTTGCGGAGCGGTCCGCCCTGGCCGCCGTCCTGCCCGCCGGGAAAACGGCCGTTTCCTACGCGGACGGAGCGGTCCTCTGCTCCTTCCCCGCCGGGGGCGGGAGCGCGATCCTCTCCCTCCCGGAAATATCTCTCTTTTCTTGCGCAAAAATCTTGGCTTTTTCCTTTGAGTGTGTTATAATGGAGGAAAGCGCGGAGGCGGAGCTCGTCTTCCTCTGCGGGGAGACCGTCTACCGCGTCTCCGTCCCGGCAGATACCGGCCGCATCGCGCTGGATACCGAACCGCTCTCCCGTCTTTCCGACGTCCGCGCCGTGATCCTCTCCCTCTCGGGGGAGGCGACCGTCCGGCTCCTCTCCTTTGCGGGAGAGAGCGACGTTCTCTCCGACGACGCGCTCGCGCTGGCGGTCCGCAAACGCCTTTCCGGCGGCGCTCCGCTGCCCGACCCTTCCCGCGCGGAGTGGGGGATGCTCCTGCTCGCGCTCGTCTCCATCTCCGGCGCCAGCGCCTTTCTGATGCGCCGGAAAAAACGGATCGCCGACCCCGCCGGCCGCGCGGACGAAACGCCGTACGACCCCGGGTCCGACCGTCCGATCTCTTTTTGAGGAGGTCTTCTTTCGCATGGCAAACGAAAGCACGCTAAGCTATAAATGTCCCTCCTGCGACGCGCGTCTCCGTTTTGACGAAGCGACCGGCCGGCTGCAGTGCGACTACTGCGGCGGCAGCTTCGGCATCGGAGACGTCGCCGCCTACAACGCCGCGCCGGGGGAGGAAAAGCCCCGCCCGGACGCCGCGCAGGAAACGCCGTCCGGCGAGGAGGAGGAAAAAGCCGATCTCGGCGTTCTCACCTGCCCCACCTGCGGCGGGGAGCTGGTTTTTGACAAGGACACGGCGGCCTCCGCCTGCCCCTACTGCGGCAACCCCGCGATGGTCAAGAGCCGTTTGACCGGGAAGTTCAAGCCCGAGCTGATCATCCCCTTTTCCGTTCCCAAGGAAAAAGCGAAGGAAGCGCTCAAAAAGTTCGCCGGCAAACGCATCCTCCTGCCGCGCGGTTTTTTAAGCGAAAGCAAGCTCGAATCGATCCGGGGGATCTATCTTCCCTTCTGGCTCTACCGCTGCGAGGCGGACGCCTCCGCGGTCTTCTCCGCGCAGAAAACCTTTACCACCCGCGGCTCGAGCTACGATACCGTCCGCACCGACTACTACGAGATCGACCGGGACGCCTCGATGGCCTTTGAAAACGTGGCGGTCGACGGCTCTTCCCGGATGGCGGACAGTCTGATGGACGCGATCTCCCCCTTCTCCTTCTCGGACGCGCGCGCCTTCTCCGCCGCCTACCTCTCCGGCTTTTTCGCCGACCGGTACGACGAGGACGCGGATCAGTGCGCCGAGCGCGCCAGAAACCGGATCGAGAACACCGCCCTCGCCGTGCTGCGCCGGAGCGTGAGCGGGTTTGAGAACGTCAGCGTCAAAACCTCCGCCGTCACGGAGCGGGACCTCCGCTCCCGTTACGCCCTGCTCCCCGTGTGGCTGCTTGTCAACCGCTATAAGGGCGAGGCCTATACCTACGCGATGAACGGGCAGACCGGCAAGTTCGTCGGCGAGCTGCCCGTCTCCAAAAAGCGTTTCTGGCTCTTTACCCTGCTCCTCACCCTCGGGATCGGCGCGCTGATCGCCGCCGTTTACTTCTTTTTGATGGGAGGCGGCGTGTGATGAAACAAAAGACCTTCTCTCTTCTCTCTCTCCTCTCCCTTTTCGCGCTGCTCCTTTCCCTCTGCGTCTTCCCCGCCGCGGCGACCGAGCCGGGTCCGCTTCTCCGCGTGTTCGATTACGCCGATCTCCTCACCGACGAGGAGGAAAAGGATCTTTCCGACCGCATCGCCGAGCTGACCGGGTCTTGGGGACTTGATATCGTCATCCTCACGAACGCGACCGGCTACGGCGGCAAGGACGTCGCCGCCTTCGCCGACGATTTCTACGACGAAAACGGCTTCGGCGTCGGAGAAGACAACAGCGGGATCCTCTTTCTCGTCGATCTGAGCGAGCGCGATCTGTACTTTTCCACCTGCGGCGAGGCGATCGAAGTCTTTTCCGATTACGGGATCAACCAGCTCTACAACGCCGTCGTTTCCTACTTTTCAAGCGGCGACTACGCGGGCGGGTTCCGGCGCTTCCTGCGCGAGATCCCGGACTATGTCTCCGCCTACGAGCAGGGCGAGCCGATCGATATCGTCTACGGCGGGTCCGACGGCTTTGTCTACCCCGAGCGCAAGGATCCGAAGAAAAATCCCACGACCTACGTGGTGATCGCGGCGATCTCCTTTGTGATCTCCCTGATCGTGATGGGGCTTGTCAAGCGGGGGATGAACACCGCGAGGGTCAGCGTCAACGCGGACGACTGCCTTGTCGGCTCCTCCCTCAGTTACCGCCGCAAGACCGACCGCTTCCTGCACTCGCGCACCTCCCGCGTCTATCACTCCTCCTCGTCCGACCGCTCCGGCGGCGGCAGGGGCGGCTCCTCCACCCACGTCAGCTCCCACGGCGTTTCGCACGGCGGCGGCGGAGGAAAGTTCTGATCCCGTTATCCGTAAAAGAAGATATCAATTAAAAAAACAAAGAAAAGGAGAACAACCATGGGACTTATCCAAGCAGCAGTCGGCGCGGTCGGCGGCGTGTTCGCCGATCAATGGAAGGAGTACTTCTACTGTGACGCGATCAACGAGGACACCCTCGTCGTCAAAGGGCAGAAGCGCACCTCCGGGCGCTCCTCCAACACCAAAGGGGAGGAAAACATCATCTCGAACGGCAGCGTGGTCGCCGTCAACGACGGGCAGTGTATGATCATCGTGGAACAGGGAAAGGTCGTGGAGCTCTGCGCGGAGCCCGGCGCCTTCACCTGGGACAGCTCCACCGAACCGAGCATCTTCACCGGCAAGCTCGGCTCCTCCATCCTCGAGACCTTCAAGGCGATCGGACGCCGTTTCACCTTCGGCGGCGACACCGGCAAGGATCAGCGCGTCTACTACTTCAACACCAAGGAGATCCTCGGCAATAAGTACGGCACCGCCACCCCCGTTCCCTTCCGCGTGGTGGACCGCAACGCCAATATGGATCTCGATATCGGCATCCGCTGCAACGGCGAGTTCTCGTACCGTGTCGCCGACCCGATCCTCTTCTACACCAACGTCTGCGGCAACGTGGAGCCCGACTATAAGCGCGAGCGCATCGACAGCATGCTCCGCACCGAGCTGCTCACCGCCCTCCAGCCCGCGTTTGCGAAGATCTCCGAGATGGGGATCCGCTACTCCGCCCTGCCCGGCCACACGACCGAGCTTGCCGACGCGCTCAACGAGGTCCTGACGAAGAAGTGGAAAGAGACGAGAGGCCTTGAGATCGCCTCCTTCGGCGTCAACTCCGTTTCCGCCAACCCGGAAGACGAGGCGATGATCAAGGAGATGCAGAAGAGAGCCGCTCTCCGCGATCCCACCCTCGCCGCCGCCACGATCGCCGGCGCGCAGGCCGACGCGATGGTCGCCGCCGCGAAGAACGAAAACGGCGCGCTCGGCGCCTTCATGGGCTTTGGCATGGCGCAGCAGGCGGGCGGCGTGAACGCCGCAAACCTCTACGCGATGGGCGCCCAGTATCAGCAGCAGGCCGCCGTCGCCCCCGCCGCGCAGGCCGCCGGCTGGACCTGCGCCCGGTGCGGCGCCGACAATACCGGCAAGTTCTGCGCCCAGTGCGGCGCAAAACGCCCGGAGACCGCCGCGGGCTGGATCTGCCCGAAGTGCGGCGCCGTCTGCAAAGGGAAGTTCTGCCCCGAGTGCGGCGAACCGAAACCGGCGGACGCCCCCGTCTACCGCTGCGATAAGTGCGGCTGGGAGCCCGCGGATCCGAAAAATCCGCCCCGCTTCTGCCCCGAATGCGGCGACCCGTTCGACGAGAACGATATCAGAAAGTAAGAAAGAATGAAAAACACCTGCTTTTCTGAAGAAAAGCAGGCAAAAGACTTTCCGAAAAGGGGAAAAAAAGCGTTACAAAGCAAACAGAGGTCAAAACGCCGGTCGGTAAGAATGACCGGCGTTTTGTTTGGGAAAAAACAGAATCGAGACAGCGAAAACAAAGCGACCCGAATACAAAAGGCGACCCGGTAAGAATGGGTCGCCTTTTTTCTTTTCCGTGGCGGCGGGAGACGAGCCCCCGCCCTACGGTCCCGCGGCATCAAGTCTCCCGCCGCTTTTTTTGTTTGTACCTTTCAACTGCTCCCGGAGGGAGCAGCTTCATGTTGCCGAAGGCAACGCTTCATTTTGCCGGAGGCAAAACTTCATTTGCGCCGCAGGCGCAAGCTTCATTGCCGCGCGGTTGAGCGCGGCCTTGCCCGCCGCGTTGCGGCGGATCTCACTCGCCGGAGGCGAATATCACCGCGCGGAGCGCGATATCACTCGTCCGCAGGACGAATATCACCGCCGCGCGTCGGGAGACGCACGGCCTCAGTTTCCTGTCGTGATCCTGACCCAGAGATCCTCGTAGTATTTGCGGGTGGAGGGGTCGAGATCCCGGAAATAGGTGGTCTTGATCGCGGACAGATCCTTCGGATAGAGGTATTCGTTGTCCGCGAGCGAATACTCGGGATTGCCGGTCACGCCGGTGTTGGGGGAGGCGTAGCAGATCGTTTCGGCGTTGGCGAGGGCGACCTCCGGCTCCAGCATGAAGTTGATAAAGAGCTTGGCAGCCGCCGCGTTCCGGGCGTTCGCCGGGATGCACATCGAGTCGACAAAGATGTTCACGCCCTCCTTGGGATAAACGAAGGCGAGGTCGGGATTGATCTCCTGCATCGTGAGGAAGTCCCCGGCGTAGTAGGGCGCGAGGGCGGCGTTCCCGTCCTCCATCTTGTTGAAGACCTCGTCCATCACGTAGCCCTGCAGGAGCGGCTTCTGCTCCTCCAGCTTGGCCGCCGCCTTGTCCCAGTCCGCCTTGTCGGTGCTGTTCAGATCCACGCCGACCAGCGCCTGCGCGATGCCGAAGGAGTCGCGGGAGTTGTTGAACATCAGGATCTTGCCCTTGTAGGCCTCATCCCAGAGAGCCGACCAGCTGTCCGGCGCTTCCGTTACCATCTTGGTGTTGTAGATCAGCCCGACCATCCCGACGTTGTAGGGGACGGAATAGGTGTTGTCGGGGTCGAAATAGAGGTTTTTGTACTGCCCGTCGATATAGGAGTAGTTGGAGAGTTCCTTTTCGGGGTCGAAGGAGAGGAGCATCCCCTCGGAGATCAGCCGTTCGATCATATAGTCGGAGGGGATGATCACGTCGTAGGAGACGGCGTCGCTTTTCAGCTTGGAATACATGACCTCGTTGCTCTCGTAGGTGCTGTAATTGACCTCGATGCCGGTGAGCTTTTCAAACGCTTTGGTCACGTAGAGGGTACCCTCCGCGCCCTCGGAAATATATTCCGCCCAGTTGTAAACGTTGAGGGTCGTGCCCGCCAGATCCCGCGTGTAGGTCCCCTCCAGGT
The DNA here is from genome assembly GCA_946410595.1 of uncultured Clostridia bacterium. Classification (GTDB taxonomy): domain Bacteria; phylum Bacillota; class Clostridia; order Oscillospirales; family CAG-272; genus RUG12395. Next base: position 5,091 of record CAMKAU010000032.1, on the reverse strand, counting down.
TTTCCACGTCGACCAGCGCCTTGCTGCAGGACGCAAGCGAGGGGACGAGCGCGAGGAGAAGAAACGCGGCAAGGCAGAGAGAGAGTGCTTTTTTCATTTTAATTTCCTTCCTTTTTTGTGTCGCTGCGGCTCAGGATCGCGTTGTAAACGACCAGAAGCGCGAGGATCGCAACGAGAATGATGCTGTAAAGCGCGTAGATATTCGGCTTGACCGTCTTTTTCACCAGAGAATAGATATAGACGGGCAGGGTAACGAAATCGGGACCGGAGGTGTAATAACTGATGACGAAATCGTCAAACGAAAGGGTAAACGCCATCAAGAGCCCCGCGAGGATCCCGGAGGTGATCTGCGGCATCGTGACCTTGAAAAACGCCTTTTGCGGCGTGCAGCCGAGGTCAAGCGCCGCCTCGTAGAGGGTGGGGTCGGACTGGCGGAGCTTGGGGAGGACGTTTAAGATCACGTAGGGGATATTGAAGGTCACGTGGGCGATCAGCAGGGTGTAGAAGTTCGTTGCGTTGAGAGCGCCGAAGAGCCCCGCCGCAAAGACGAAGAGGAGCATCATCGAAACGCCGGTGACGATATCCGGGTTCATCAGCGGGATATTGTTGACCGTGAGGATCGCGCCGGAAACGAAGCCCTTTTTCAGCCGGTAGATCCCGATCGCCGCGACCGTGCCGATCAGCGTGGCGATCAGCGCCGAGAGAACGGCGAGAAGAAGCGAATTGCGCAGACACTCGATCAGCATCCCGCCGCCGGAAAAGAGTTCCCCGTACCAGCGCAGCGAAAAGCCGGAAAAGACCGAGGTGCTCTTGCCCGCGTTGAAGGAGAACACGATCATCACGAGCAGCGGCGCGTAGAGGAAAAAGTAAACGAGAAAGGAGACGATCCTGCCAAGCGTTTTCATACGACCATCCCTCCTCCGTCATCATCCGAAAAGCGGTTCATCACAAAGGTACAGATGAGGATAATCACCATCAGCACGAGCGACATGGCGGCGCCGACGTTCAGACCGCCGCCCGCCCACTGGTCCTTGATCTTCGACTCGATCAGGTCGCCGACGAGCTTGATCATCCCGTTGCTCATCTTCTGGGAGATATAGAAGGTGGAGATCGAGGGGACGAAGACCATGATAAGCCCGGAGATGATCCCGGGGACCGAGAGCGGCAGGATCAGGCGCCAGAGCTTCTGGAGCCAGTTGCAGCCGAGGTCGTCCGCCGCCTCGAGCAGCGAAACGTCGATCTTGCTCATCACGGTATAGATCGGCAGGATCATATACGGCAGGTAGTTGTAGACCATACCGAGGATCACGGCGCCGGAGGTGCCGAGCATCGTCGCCGGTCCGAGACCGAGAAAGGCGAGCGCCTTGTTGATGATGCCGTTATTTTCAAGGATCTGCTGCCAGGAATAGGTGCGAACGAGCATATTCATCCACATAGGCAGCATGATCAGCAGCATCTGGATCCGCTGGGACTTCGCGCCCGAGCGGCTGAGAACGTACGCAAACGGATAGGCGATCACAAGGGAGATCGCCGTGGCCGCGAGCGAATAGAGAAAGGAAAGCAGCATCGCGCGGCGGGAGGCGGGGCTCCACACCTCCTTCAGGTTCGAGAGGGTGAAGCCGCCGGAGCGGTATTCAAGAGAAGCGTGCGTGAAAACCGCTTCCGCGGGGGAAACGCCCTCCCGCGCGGCGGCCTGCTCCTTTGCGCCCTCCAGGGTGAGATCCCCGGCGGCGGGCAGCTCGCAGACGTATTCCCGCCCCCCGGCGGTAAAGGAGATCTCATAATAGCCGACCGTCTCCGAAAAGGCGTAGAAAACGACCATCAGGATCGGCACGACGATAAAGACGGCGGACCAGAGAAGGTAGGGGGCGTTGAGGAGCTTTTCGCCGAGGGAGGTCTTTTCCTTTTTTTCGGTGAGGACGGGCGCGGACGCGCCCGCTTTGGCGCCGGTCAATTCTCCGCCTCCCCGTCGGCGGACGGCTCGGTTTCGCCGTTTTCTTCGTCCATCTCGTCGCTGAAACTGCTGTAATCGCCGAACAGGCCGGAGAACTCGGATTTTTTCATCACGTGGATGGCGTCCGGCTCGATATAAAGCCCGATATTCTCCCCCACGCCGACGTAGTCGGTGGACTGGATCATCCACTTGAAGTTGTCGATATCGACGATGATCTCGTAATGCACGCCCTTGAAGGTCACGGCGGTCACGGTGCCGCGGAGCATCCCCCGCTCCGGGGAGACGACGTCCACGTCCTCCGGCCGGATCACGATATCGACCGGCTCGTTCGGCGCGAAGCCGGCGTCCAGACACTCGAAGTTCGTGCGCGCGAACCGGCAGCGCCGGTCGGCGGGCATCACGCCGTCGAGAATGTTCGACTCGCCGATAAAGTCGGCGACGAAGGCGTTTTGCGGTTCGTTGTAAATATCGGTGGGGGAGCCGATCTGCTGGATGCGGCCGTTCGCCATCACGACGACGGTGTCCGACATGGAGAGCGCCTCCTCCTGGTCGTGCGTAACGAAGATAAAGGTGATCCCCGTCTCCCGCTGCAGCCGGCGCAGCTCCGCCTGCATATCCTTGCGCAGTTTGGCGTCGAGGGCGGCGAGCGGCTCGTCGAGCAAGAGGCACTTCGGCCCCGAGATCAGCGCGCGCGCGATCGCCACGCGCTGCTGCTGACCGCCGGAGAGCTTGGCGATCCCGCGTTTGGCAAAGTTTTCCAGCCGCACGAGCTCCAGCATCTCCCGGACCCGGCGCTGCACTTCTTCTTCCGGCGCGCCGCGCAGACGCAGAGCAAACGCCACGTTCTCGAACACGTTGAGGTGCGGAAAGAGAGCGTAGCGCTGGAAGACGGTATTGACCGGGCGTTTGTAGGGCGGGACCTCGCTGACGTCCTGACCGTTGAAGTAAAGATTTCCCTCGTCGGGCCGGACGAAGCCCGCGATGATCCGCAGGGTGGTCGTCTTCCCGCAGCCGGACGGGCCGAGCAGGGTGATAAACTCCTTGTCGTGGATATCCAGATCAATGTTGTCGAGGACCTTTTCCCCGTCGTAGATCTTGGAGACCCCGCGCAGTTCGATAAAGCGTTCCATCTGATTCAAAGACAGGCCCGCAGGGGGCCAACCTCCGGAAAAAGATACCGACCGGACGGCCGGCGAAACGCGCAAAAAACGTTCTGACGCTTATTCTATCAAACTCTCCGGGAAAATGCAAGATATTTTTGAAATTTCTTTGAAAAATCGGAGAAAATCGGAATATTCCTTGCCGGAGGCCGAAAAAAACGGGAAAATCGCCGAAAATCTCCGAAATCCTCTGAAATCCTCCGTTATCCTCCTTTTCCTCCGGGGATCGCCGAAAGGGAGCGGGAAAGAAAGAAAAGAGAAAGAAAGAGGGGGTAAACGCCCGTTTTCCCCGCGGCGGCGAGCACCGCCGCCGCGAGGGTAAAAAGAAAGGACGCCGCCGTCTCAACCGCCGCGAGGACCCGCCACGCCGTATCCGGCAGCAGCCCGGCGAGAGAGAGGCAGGCGGAAAGCGCCGCCGAGCCGTCCAGCGCCGGCAGCGGCAGGAGGTTAAAGAGGGCGAGCCCGAGGGAAAAGAGCAGAAAGCAGAAGAGAAAATCGCTCTGCGGCCGCGCCCGCAGGAGAAGGAACGCCGCCGGAACGCAGAACAGGTTCGTCCCGGCGCCCGCGAGCGCGATGAAAAGCTCCTCCCGGTAGGAGCAGAGCCGCCCCGAGGGAGAGAGCGTCAGCCCGAGGGGAAAGAGGCGGCCGCTCGCCTTTACCCTCTGCCCGCAGAGGAAAAGGGCGAAAAGGTGCCCCGCCTCGTGCAGACAGACCCCGAGAAGCAGGGAGAGCGAGCAGTAGGGCGGCTCCCCCGTAACGAGGAAAAAGGCGAGTACCGAAACGGCGGAGGTCCCCAAAACGGACAAAAACCGCCGCCCCGCTCCCCCCGGCCGCCCGCGTCCGGCAGCCGGCGCCGTCACCGTCCGAGGTAGAGGGCGGGGTCGACCGGCTCCCCGTCCCGGCGCAGCTCAAAATGGAGGTGGGCGCCCGTGACCCGTCCGCTCGCCCCCGTCAGGGCGACCGGGTCCCCCATCTTTACCTCCTCCCCTTCCCGGACCAGCACGGCGGAGAGGTGGGCGTAGAGGGAGGTCAGCCCCTCTTTGTGGTCGATGAGGAGGTAGGTCCCGTACGTTTCGCTCACCCCGGCGGTACGGACCCGCCCGTCCGCAAAGGCGCGCGCCTCCGTCCCGGTCACCACCGGCAGGTCGTACCCGCCGTGGAACTCGTACCGGTTCTCCGAAACGCCGTCCCACAAGGGGTTTTGCCGGTAGGAAAAGCCGGAGATCACCTTCGCCTCCACCGGCAGCATACAGACAAGCGCCTCCTCCCGCGCCCCGATCGCGGCGAGGTATTCCTCCGCGCCCGAAACGCCGAACACCGCGAAGACCGGCGCCGCTTCCTCTTTCTCCTCCTCTTTCGGCTCCGCCGCGACCGCCCGCGCCTCCTCTCCCCCGCCGAGCAGGGCGGCGGCCGCCCGCGTGTCCGCGAGCCGTTCCCGCGCGGCGGACGCCGCGCGCGCCATCTCCCCCTCTCCCGCCGCCGTGATCCCGCCCCGCGCCGCCAGCGCGGCGAGGAAGATCACAAGCGAAAAAAACACCGCCGCGAGAAAGACGTCCCCCCGCCGCCGGGCAAAGAGCAGCCGGCGCGCCGCGCTCTCCTCCCCGCCCGTTTCTCCGGCCGGCGCCCCGTTATACGCGTTTTCTTTCTCCCGGCCGATCCGTCCGCTCCCGCAAAGGAGCCGCGTTCCCCGTTTTTCCATCTTCTCCTCCCGTTTCCGGCCAAGCCGTTTTTTTCTCCTCTATCTTATGCGGCTGACGGCGATACTATCACCGCCGCAGGTCGGAACGAAGCGGTATTTCCCTTCTTTTACAATCCTTCAGTCAGCTCCGCTGACAGCTCCCTTTACACAAGGGAGCCATAGTTAGAAGCAATCGAAAAGCGGCGTCCAATATCTCCCGCCGCAACGGTTTGGAGGGAGCCAAGCGGCAGGAGCAAGCCCCTGCCCTACACGGTTTTTTTATCTCCTGTAGGGCGGGG
>CAMKAU010000031.1 GCA_946410595.1 uncultured Clostridia bacterium | reverse complement strand
TCGTGCCTGCCCGTTTGGTTGTCGGTCTGCCCGTTTCTTGCTTTTGCGCGCGCGGTCTTTTTCAGCGGTATTTGTCTGCCTGAAGGGAGAACAGATGCGCGTAGAGGCCGCCTTTGGCAAGCAGCTCCTCGTGGCTTCCTTCTTCAAGGACTTTCCCGTCTCCGATGACGAGGATCTGATCCGCGCGGACGGTGTTGGAGAGACGGTGGGAAATGGTGAGAGAGGTTTTTCCGCTCTCCCTGCGGTAAAGTTGTTCAAAGATTTTGTCCTCGGTGATGGGGTCAAGGGAGGCGGAGGGCTCGTCGAGGATGATCATTTCGCTGTCATGGAAGTAGGCGCGAGCAAGAGATACGATCTGCCATTGCCCGCCGGAGAGATCCCGTCCGTTATCCACATAAACGCGGCCGAGCACGCTGTCAAAACCGTCCTCCCAGTCCCGGATGATCTCGTCGGCGCCGCTGGCGCGGCAGGCGGCGCGCAGTTTTTCGTCGTTGCCGCACTGGGCGAAATCCGAGAGCGCGATGATCTCCCGCAGGGGAAGAGAATAGCGGACGCACTCCTGGAAAAGAACGCTGAAAGAAGCGCGCAGGGCGTAGACGTCATATTCCCGGATATCCGTTCCGTTCAGCAGGATCTCCCCTTCTTGCGGATCGTAAAAACGGAAAAGCAGTTTGATCAGGGTGGACTTACCGGAGCCGTTGACGCCGATCAGACCGATCTTTTTGCGCGGTTCGATTACAAAGGAGCAGTCGCGCAGGACGTCCTCCTTGGCGTTCGGATAACGGAAGGTAACGTGCCGGAACTCGATGCGCGGGCAGGAAGGCGGGAGCTTTTTTCCGCTTTTTTCCTTTTCCGGCGCAAGATCGATGAAATCGCGGATCATCGTCAGGCGTTCGTCGTTGCGGAGGAAGAGGTTGAGAGAGGAGATCAGGTTTTCCAGCTGTGCACGCAGGCGGGAGACGAGTGAGACGTTGTACTGTACGCCGCCGATTGAGAGAGTTCCGGCCAGGAACGCCGCGGCGGAGAGGAGGATCGTTGCAAGGTAGGAAAGCGTGCCCACGATCATCAGGAGTATCGAGCGGCGGGTGTAGCGGAAGTCCTCTTTTTCATTTTTTTGGAAGATCGTGTCCCAGAGCCGGTGTCGCACGTCGCTGAAATGAGCGTAAAGGCCGTTGAGCCGGAGCTCGGAGAGGTAATCGGGATTACGGAAAACATTGGAATAGTAGGTGATCTTGCGGAAGTCACGCTGCTGCTCCGTTTCCCGTTCCAGAACCCGGCCGTTGTATCGCGCGTTGACGATCGCGTAGGGGATCAGCAAAACGACGGTCAGGAGGGCGATCCATGGGTTGAAAAGCAGCACGGCGACAAAGGTCGTCGCGATCCCAGAGAGGGCGGCGAGGATCCGGAAAAGGGACCAGGTCATGTTGCGGATCACATAACTGTTTTGCTGAACCTGGCGCGCCTTATCCCCGAGATGGGCCTGATCATAGAAGGAGAGGTCGCAGCGGGAGGTCTTTTCCATCTGCAGGCGGTCGAGATAGAGCGACAGTTCGTCAAAATAACACTCGTTGAGATAGTTTGTAAAGCCCCATTCGATATGCCGCAGGAAGGTGAGCGCGCAGTAGACGCCGAGGCAGAGAAAGACGGCGCCGCTGTTTTTTTCCTGTGCGAAGATCCCGTCGAGGATCTCCTTCCAGAGACGGATGTTGATCAGCGGCACGGCGGTGTCAAAGAGGAGGTCGAGACATTTGAGAATGAAGTAGCGTTTTGACGCGCGGAAGCTGGTACGGACTCCGAAAAAGACGTTGGAGGCAAGGCGGGAGAAGGCGGAGCGGTTCGTTTTTTCCTGTTTCATCACTCGCCCTCCTTTGCTAGATATTTGTCCCGCTGGAGGGAGAAGAACCTGGCGTAGAGCCCGTTTTTCTCCAAGAGCTCCTCGTGGGTTCCTTCCTCGGCGATTCGTCCGTCCTCCAAGAGCAGGATCCGGCTGGCGAGACGGGCGCCGGAGATGCGGTGGGAGATCATGATGCCGGTCTTTTCCTCCGCCATTTCGCTGAAACTGCGGAAGATCCGGTCCTCCGATTCGGCGTCCAGCGCGGAGGAGGGCTCGTCGAAGAGGATGATCTCCGCCCGCTTGAAGTAGGCGCGCGCGATGGCGATCTTTTGCCACTGTCCCTTCGAGAGTTCAACGCCTGTGTCGGAGAAGCGGCGCGTCATCATCGAGTCAAGACCGTCCGGCAACTTTTCCCGGAGATCGTCGTAGACGCCGCTCTCGTTCAAGGCGTCTTCGATCTCCTCATCCCGATCCATGCGGGTGAGGTCGGAGAGCCCCACGTTGTCCCGCAATGTGAGAGGATATCGGACAAAGCTCTGGAAAAGGACGGAAAAGAGCTTCCGCACCTCGGCGACGTCGTATTCGGTGATGGGATGGCCGTTGAGCAGGATCCGGCCGCCGGTCGGCTCGTAGAGCCGCAGCAGCAGCTTGACGACCGTTGTTTTCCCGGAGCCGTTGATCCCGGCAAGAAAAAGACGTTCTCCTTTGTTTAAGGTGAAGGAAAGGTCATGGAGGATCTCCTTTTCGGTATGAGGATAGGTAAAGCGGACGTGATCGAACGCAAGGGAGGAAAACGCCTCCAGCTTCCGCGCGGGAGGTTCGGGCGCTTCCGGTTCGAGAGAGAAAAATTCAAAGAGACGCGCCGCCTTCCTCGTTCCGTAGACCCAGGACCAGCCGAAGGAGAAGGAAAGGTTTTGGAAGGAGTCCATCGCCGTGGCGGCATACCCGGTGTAAAGGGCGATGCTCCCTACGCCGAGACGCCCGGCGACCGCCTCCGAGATCGTGAAAAGAAGAAAAACGAGGGTGCCCGCGCCGCTGATGCAGCTGGTCAGTACGGTGAAAAGGGTATGCTTGGCGCGCAGTTTTTTGATGCGGGTGAGATAGGCGCCCTGCTGGCTTGTGTAGCGGTCGGTCATTGCGTCGGTGAGGTTATACATCCGCACGTCCATCGCGGGGGTGGGGTCGGTTAGGATCCAGCGATAGTAGGAGGCTTTCTGGCGGTCGGGGCTGTTCTCCCAGCGGAAGCGGTCGGTCTTGTCCGCATAGATCGCGCTGACAAGAGAAGAGGGGACCGTCAGTGCGAGAAAGAGCAGGGCAAAGGGGAGATGATAGCGCGCGAGGATGACAAAGGCGGCGAAAAAGGCGTAGAACTCGGAAAACTGGAACAGCAGGGAGACCGAAAGCTCGGTAATGTTGTAGTCGTAGTGGCGCAGCTCTTCGGAAAGGATCCGTCCCGCTTTGGAGTCGATAAAGGCGGCGGGAAGGGAGGAGGTGTGCCGGATCAGGATGTGTTCATACTCCTCGATCGCTTTTTGCCTCGCCCGGTCGTTCAGTCTGCTGGAAAACCCCCTCGCCGCCCGCTGGAGCACAAGCGAAAGCGCGAGCAGAACGGCGAGAGGGAGAAGGGCGGGAAGCTGTGTTTTGGCGGCGATCGCGTCAAGAACCATCTGGAAGAGCCGGGTCGTGACAAGCGTTGCCGTTGTGGCAATCAGGAGGAGCGATCCGTATAGGACAAGGGCAAGACCGTTTGCTTTCCATTGAACGGAAAAGGAGAACCTGAGAGCGCGGAAATAGAGTTTGATTTTTGGCATGAAAACCTTTCTTTTTTGCGGCGAATTTGTCAAAACACGCCGCTCCCGGAGCGGATCGTCATCAAAGCGTTTCTTTTTTGAAAAAACGGGTAGCTTTTTTGAGAGCAGGAAAAAGAAAAAGCAGAAAACGGCGCCGTTTCTCCCTTTCAGCATATCATAAAAACCGAGAAGAAGCAAGATTTTTTAAGAAATCCCGTTTTCCCGCCCCTTTCCCGCCCGGCGGGAAAAGAGCCGGAAAAACGCCCGCTCGACGAAAAAGCCGATCGCCCCGTAGAGAAGGTAAAGGAAGTATTCCAGCAGGATCTTCGGCAGCTCGGCGTTTTTTTGGTTGCGGGAGGCGGCGGAGAGGAAGGGGATCGTCGTTTCAAAGAGTTCGGTCAGCGCGGGGAGGAGGCAGAGGAGCGCGGCGGTGAAAAGCGCGGCGAGGAAAAAGGCGCGCTTTTTTTGTTTTTCCTTTGCGCGCGCGGCGATCGCGATCCCGGCGAACGCGCCCGCCCAGATCAGTACGATCCGCAAAAAATCAAACGCCGCGCGGGAGAAAAAGGCGTCCTCGTTGGAAGAGAAGATCTCGGCGAGCGAGGCGTCCGCGCGGGCGGGGGCGACGAGGAGGGGAAGCAGCTCCGCCGCGAAAAGAAAGAAAAGGAGCGCGGCGGAGGATATGATCGCAAAGGAAAACCGGGCGTTTACCAGCCCGAATACGATCCCCGCGGCGCCGGCGAACAGTACGGCGACCGAGAGAAGCGAGGAGAGATAGTAGAGAACGGCGGCGAGGGGAGAGTCCTCCGCCAGCCGGTCTGAGAGGGAGGGGAGGAGAAAGGCGTAGAGAAAGGTCCCCGCGGCGAGAACGAGGATAAGAAGAAGCGCGGGCTTGCGGAGACTCTCTTTCGGTTTTGCGTTCGGAAGCGGCATGATCGGTCCTCTCGTTTTTTGGATTGCGGTCCGGCGGGGAAGCGCCAAGGGGTATTTTTTGCCCGACGGGCGAATAGAAATAAAGAGAAAGGAAGTGATGAAGTGAGCGGATTTACGCCAAAGGCGCTGCGCTGCGCCGATCTCTACGAATATCTGGAAACGCTTGCCGGCGGCTGCCCCGAGATGGGCGTGGAGCTGTTCGGTAAAACGATGATGGGGGCCCGCATTCCCGCCGTGACCGTCGGCGAGGGGGAGACGGGGATCCTGCTTGTCAGCGGGCATCACGCGTCCGAATGGATCACGGGGCTCGCGCTGCTGCGGTTTCTCTTTGAACTGTCCGAAGCGATCCGGACGGGGCGCCGGATCTACGGGCTGGACACCGGCTTTTTGCTCTCGCAAAAACGCCTGACCGTGATCCCGCTGCTCAATATCGACGGCGCCGCGCTGGCAATCGACGGTCTGCCGGCGGATCATCCCTTTGCCGAGCGGCTGATCGGGATGAACGGCGGGAGCGAGGATTTTTCCCACTGGCAGGCGAACGCCCGCGGCGTGGATCTCAATCACAATTACGCCGCCGGCTTTGCCGAGTACCGGAAGATCGAGGCGGAAAACGGCATCTTCGGCGGCGCGCCGACCAAATACAGCGGCTCCTATCCCGAGTCCGAGCCGGAAACGTCGGCGCTCTGCGCCCTGATCCGCTCGGTCGGCTTCCGCGCGGTCGTCTCCCTCCATACGCAGGGGGAGGAGGTCTACTATTCCACCCTCGGCTACGCGCCGGCGGGCGCGCGGAAAACGGCGGAGGATATCGTCCGGCTGACGGGTTACCGCCTTTCCGCTCCGTCCGGCACCGCCGCTTACGGGGGGCTCAGCGACTGGTTTATCCGGGAGTTTGACCGCCCCGCCTTCACGCTGGAGTGCGGCAAAGGGAAAAACCCGCTGCCGCTTGAGCAGGAGTTCGGGATCTATCTCCGTCTGCGGCGCTTTTTCTTCACGCTGCCGACGATGGTGTGAGCCGTCAGAGGAGATATCCCGTCAAAAGCCCGACCGCCGCCGAAAGGCAGATCACAAGGATCGGATGGACCTTTTTGAAAACGAGGAAAAGGGAGAGAAGAAAAACCCCGAGGGAAACGTAGAAGAACCCGTCCGTCAAAACGGAGAGGGTAAGCCCGGCGGGGAAGAAGACCGCCGCCGCGACCGAGAGCGCCGCCGACGCGATCAGCCCGATCACGGCGGGACGCAGCCCCGCCATGCAGCCGGACACGACGCGGCTTTGGCGGAAACGGAGATAGCATTTGGCGACGATCAGGATGATCACAAAGGAGGGCAGGATCACCCCGAGCGTGGCGCAAAGCGCCCCGAACACCCCTCCGACCTCCGATCCGACGTAGGTGGCAACGTTCACGGCGAAGGGGCCGGGCGTGCTCTCGCTGACGGCGATGAAGTCGATCAGCTGTTCTTCGGAGAGCCACCCGCGCGTCAGCACCTCCTCCCGGATCAGCGGGAGCATCGCGTACCCGCCGCCGAAGGTGAAGGCGCCGACCTTGAGAAAGGCGAGAAAGAGGGAAAGAAAGATCACCGTTTTTCCCTCCTTTCCCTGACGAGCGTGCAGATCAGCCCGAAGAGGGCGCAGCCGATCAGGACCGGCAATACGGAGAAGGAAAAAACGCCCGCGCAGAGGAAGGACGCGCCCATGAGAAAATAGGCGGCCGGGTTTTTCGGGCATTGTTTATACATGGACCAGAGCGCCCGGACGATCAGCGCGAGCACCCCGGCGCGGATCCCGCGAAAGGCGTAGGAGATCGCCCGTACCTCCGCAAAGGTCCGCAAAAGGGCGGAGACCGCCAGAAGGATGAGAAAAGAGGGAAGCACCACGCCGAGCGTGGCGCAGAGCGCCCCCGCAAAGCCGCAGACCCGGTATCCGACGAAGGTCGCGGTGTTGATCGCGATCGGACCGGGAGTGGATTCCGCGATCGCGATAATATCCAGAAGATCCTCTTCCAGGAGCCATTTCCTTTTTTCGGTGATCTCCCGCTGGATCAGGGGAATCATCGCGTATCCGCCGCCGAAGGTAAAGGCGCCGATCCGGAGAAAGGTAAGAAAGAGCGCGGGGAGTTTTTTTGTCTGTTTCATTTCACGTCTCCGCACAGCGGCGCGGTCCGCGCGGCAAGGTCCCTTGCGCGCCGCGCGCCCGCGTTTTTCTTGTTTGATCCGGGAAAGAGATTGACGCCCCGGACTTCTTATAGTATAATGATCCTGTCAAAAAAAGTCAAGGGAGGCGCGGCGATGACGATCTGGAACCCCTGGCACGGATGCCGCAGGATCAGCCCCGGCTGTCTGCACTGTTATATGTACCGCCGGGACGCCGCGGTCGGGCGGGACAGTACGGTGATCGAAAAGACCGCTTCCTTTGACCTTCCCGTCCGGAAAAAGCGGGACGGAAGCTACAAGCTCGCGGAGGAGGGAACGGTCTATGTCTGCATGACCTCCGATTTCTGGATCGAGGAGGCGGACGGCTGGCGGCCGGAGGCGTGGCGGATGATCCGCGAGCGCTCCGATCTCCGCTTTACGATCGTAACCAAGCGGATCGACCGCTTTTTTGTCGGCCTTCCCGCGGACTGGGGCGAGGGGTATCCGAACGTTACGGTCTGCACCACCTGCGAAAACCAGACGACGGCGGACTTCCGCCTGCCGGTCTTTCTCTCCCTGCCGATCCGGCGCCGCACCGTGATCCACGAGCCGATGCTGGAGGAGATCAAAATCGCCCCCTACCTGGCGGGCGGCGGCATCGCCGGGGTCATCTGCGGCGGCGAGTCCGGGCCGGACGCCCGCCTCTGCTCCTACGACTGGATCCTTTCCACCAGGCGTCAATGCGCCGCCGCGGGCGTCGCCTTCACCTTCAAGCAGACGGGCGCCCGCTTTGAAAAAAACGGAAAGATCTACGCCGTCCCCCGCTCCCTCCAGATCCCGCAGGCGCGCAAGGCGGGGATCGACCTGGCGGGAAGAGGATAGAAAAACGCCCTCGGCGTGACAGGCATAAAAAAACCGGAAGGACGGCCGTCCTTCCGGTTTTTCATTCAGTTGACGCGGATCACCGTGTTTTTCTCCCCGTAGCCGTCGAGCGGCAGCTCCCAGACGGTGTCCTCGCCGTCCGTCTTCACGAGGGTAAAGCCGAAGTCGCGGTAAAAATCCTTGACCATCCCGTTTTTGGCGGTTTTGAAGTAGTACCCACGCAGGCGGGAAACGCCCTTTTCCTTCGCGCCGCGGACCAGCGCGTCGAGCATCGCGTGCTCCATGTTCCGCTTCAGCACCCGGCAGCTCATCAGCCACAGCTCGATCTCCAGCGTCTCTCCGTTTTTGCGGCCGTAAACGACCGAGATCACGCCGTTGTCGCCGAACTTGTCGGAGAGCTTGCCGTAGAGGGTCACGCAATCGGGGTCGTTTGCCACCGCCTGCATCTCCGACTCGGTCATACGCCGGGTCGTCAGGTTGAACTGGTTGGATTTGTTGGTCAGCTGCGCGATGCGGGGGAGATAGACCGGCTCGAAGGGGCGGATCTCCGCGCGCATCTCCAGCGAAAGCAGATACTCCCGGTAATCGGCAAAGCTGCGCTGCAGACGGGTGCGTTCGGCGTTGGCGTGGTACATTTCGCCGCGCTTGAGATCGTCGCGGGAGAGGGCGGTCGCTTCAAAAAAGCCCTGCCGGTCGATCGCGGCGATATACCGCTCCGGCGCGTCCATCACGGGCGCGGAAACGCCCGGCACCTGCGCCGTTACAATCGCGCGCTCGGCGGGGTTGTCGTCCACGAAGACCATGCTGTCCGGGAGGATATTCAACTCCTCCGCGATCTCGGTAAAGTTGAGATCCTTCGGCTGCCAGTTCGCCTTGATCGAGATAAAGTCCTCCGGCCGCAGCGTCCCCTCGGGATGCCGCAGACCGGCGAGGGCGTTTTCCTCGTCGTTTTTGGAGTTGACGTTCAAGAGGATCCCGTAGGAGGAGAGGTCCTTGAGGTATTTCTGGAACTCGCTGTAAACCTGCCCCATCGAGGTCTCGTGCCCGATCTGGATCCCGTCGACGCCGTCGTCCCCGACGATCCCGCCCCACAGGGTGTTATCGAGGTCGAGGACCAGCGCCTTTTTGTTTTTGCCGTAAACGGACTTGACGATGCACGCCACGTTGTAGGCAAACGCCGGGATCGCGTCGATCGAAAGGCAGTATTTATACATATGCCAGTAGAGCGGATCGCTCCAGCGGGCCAGCCCCCAGTCGGAGCTGAGGTAGTCGATATCGTTGAGATAAAAATCCTCGCGCGAGGCGGCGTAGGCGGCAAAGCGTTCGTTGAGACGGGAGACGAACCGCACCTGCCCCCGGCAGTCCCACGCGTCGCGGTTGCCGAGCAGGCGGTAAAAGGGCTTTTCAAAGTTGTTCTGGATGATCGGGCAGCGGTAGACCTCCCGCAGATGCTCCCACATCGTCTCAAAATGCGCGTACTGCGCGTCGAGGAGGGCGGAAACGCTCTCCTCTCCGTCCCCGGCGGCGGGGAGGGCGGTCAGGTTGCGGCGGGAGGTGTGGATAAAGATCAGATCCGGCTCAAACGCCCGCAGCTCCTCGGAGAACATCGCGTCCTCGTAGTAGAGCCCGAACTCCGATTCGTAGAAGGTCGGCTCGATGCCGAAGTCGAGCAGAAACAGCTCCAGCGCCGAGATCACGTCGTGCGTGGTGGAGCCGCCCAGCACGGCGATCTTCTTTTTGAGGCGTTTTGTTCCGTCGGCGAGCAGCTCGCGCCGGATCGCGCGGCGCCGGTCGAAGATCGCCTGCGGGTCAAAAGGGTACTGTAGCAATGCGTGCATATCGTCCTCCGCGGCTTGCGCCGTGTTTTTTCTCCTCTATTCTACACGATCCCGCCGGGAAAGTACAGAGGGAAAAGAAAAAAACCGCGCGAAAAAGAAAAAGACCTGCCGGGGCAGGTCTTTTTTTCGCCGCTTACGCCTTGTTCGGGCGGATCTCGGTTTTTACCTTGTTGCGGACGGACGCCGGCTTCGGGCTGATCTCGCCCGCCTTCTTGAGCGCGAGCTTGGTCAGCGCGGGTCCGACGATCTCGTAAACGAGGACGGAAAAGAGCACGATATTGCGGATCAGCGACCCGCAGCCGGGCAGGTTCTGCGCCGTGATCGTCATCCCGAGGGCCACGCCCGCCTGGGGCAGCAGGGTGACGCCGAGGTATTTTTTCACCGTTTCGGAACAGCCGGTGAAGGAGCAGGAAACGCGTGCGCCGAAATACTTGCCGAGCGAGCGGGCGGCGAGGTAAACGATCCCGACCGCCACGACGGAGAGCTGCGCGATCACGTCAAGCTCCAGCTCCGCGCCGCTGATCACGAAGAAAAGGACGAAGAGGGGGGCGGTCCACTTGTCGCAGCGTTCCATCAGCTCCTCGGAAAAATCGCAGACGTTGCAGAAGACGGTGCCGAGCATCATACAGGCGAGCAGGGGAGAGAAGGAGATCTGAAAACCGCCGAGATCCAGCCGCAGCATCGAGAGCGCGACGGTGAGGAAAACGAAGGTGATGGAGATGGCGAGCCGCTTGGAGTTGGAGTGGAAGAACTGCTCGGCGAGGGAAAAGAGGAACCCGGCGGCGGCGCCGAGCAGGAGGGAGAGCGCGATCTCCGCCAGCGGCTCCCAGAGCATCCCCGTGAGGTTGATCTCGCCGGAGGTGAGCGACTCGGCGATCCCGTAGGAAACGGCGAAAAGGATCAGCCCCACCGCGTCGTCGAGCGCCACGACGGGGAGGAGTATCCGCGTCAGCGGTCCTTCCGCCTTGTACTGCCGCACGACCATCAGGGTCGCGGCCGGCGCCGTGGCCGCCGCGATGGCGCCGAGGGTGATCGCCGCCTCGAGGGGGAGCGTTCCGGGCGCGAGAAAGTGGAAAGCGATCAGGGCGAGATCGACGCAAACGGTCGCCGCGACCGCCTGAAAGATCGCCACGACCGTCGCCTGCCGGCCGATCGCCCGCAGCTGTTTCAGGCGGAACTCGTTGCCCATCGCAAAGGCGATGAAGCCGAGCGCCACGTTGGAGACGAGAGAGAGATCCTGCACCTCCTTCAGCGAGGAAAAGCCGACCCCCGCCCGGCCGAGCGCGCCGAGGCAGAAGGGACCGACGAGGATCCCCGCGACAAGGTACGCCGTTACGTCCGGCAGACCGATCTTTTTCGTCAGACGGGAGAGCAGCAGCCCCGCGAGCAGGGCGATGGAAAGGGAAAGGAGTGTCGCCAAAATAAAACCTTCTTTGCGTTTGGATTTGGATTACAAATGCAGATTATACCCCCGCGATCCCCTCCTGTCAAGGGGCAAACGCAAGGAAAACGGTTTCCCTGAGCCGACGTTTTTCGTCTTGACGAAAGATCCCCGGTGTGGTAAGATAGACTGACACAAAACCGGCGCTCCGGGCGGAAGACGCCGCAAGGCCTCTCCCGCGCGGGCGTACGGCGGAAGAAAAACGCTGTTTCGGCGTTTCCGCCGGAAAGGACTTTCATGAAACGGATTATCGCCTTATTCTCGGCGCTTGCGATCTTTCTTTTGCCGCTTTTTGCCTCCTGCTCGGGGAAGCCGGATCCCGCGGAAACGGATCCGGCCGGCTCCGCGACCGCCGCGGCGGAAACGCAGCCGGTCCCGGAAAAGACCGTCCTCCCCGATTTCCCGGAGGGGCGGTATGACGCCGGCGTCTCCCCCCGGTCCGAACAAAACGAAACGACCCCCCTGTCGGTCGCCGTTTCGGGGATGGACGGGCGCTTCCACCCGCTGTTTTACCCCTCCGCCTCGGGCGAGGCGGTACGCCTGACGCAGCTTTCTTTGCTGGATTGCGACGCGTCCGGCCGGATGACGGCCTCGCCGGACGCCGCGTCCGCGGCCTGGGCGGTCGAGCAGACGGTCGACCCGGAGACCGGCCGCGCCGTTTATACCTTTCTTTTGAAAAACGGCGTCACCTTCTCGGACGGCTCGCATCTTCTCGCGGACGATCTGATCTTCACGATCTATCTGCTCTGCGACCCGCTCTACGACGGCCCCTGGCGCCTGAGCGAGGTTGATATCGTCGGGCTCGTCGACTACCGCACGCAGACGACGGAGGAGGCGCGGCTCGCCTGCGCGGAGCTGGCCAAAAAGATCCGCGCGGCGGGGATCAACGACGACGGGACCTATCCCCGCGTCGAGGGCGTTCCCGCGGAGCAGCAGCGCGCCTACTGGAGCTATCTGCCGCAGGCGGGCGCCCGCTTCGCGCAGAAGATCATCGACGTTTGCTGGGAGAAATACGCCGGGGCGGTCGGCACCGCCAATTTCCCCAACTTTACCGAGGAGGAGGTCGCGGAGAGCGAAACGCTCCGCGCCGTTCTCGGGATGAAAATGTGGGGCTTCGGCGATTTTGTCTGTGATTACGGGGAAGCGGAAAACGGCCGCTACGGCTTCGTCGCCGATCCCGCGGGCAAGTACGTCCTCGGGGAGGACGGCAGGGTCCGCAGCTGGACCGAGGAGGAGGGACGGCTCCTGCCCGCCTCCGGCCTCTCCCGCGTAACGCTCTCCGAGCGGGACGGCGTACTCGTTTACGCGCAGGGGGAGACGGTCGCGGAATACGACGGCCCCCGCTACGCCGCCGGGGAATACAAAAAGATCTTTTTAGACGCGTCGGGCGCGCTGCACGATCTCTCCGATCCCGCGCTCCGGCTCAACGCGGACACCTATTTTTCTCTGATTCTTTCCTGCTACGGCTACAATTTTTCCGACCGCGACGGCATCAATTCCGAGTCCGCCGGGCTCGACCTCTTTGACGCGCTCGACAGTCTTTATACCCTCGGAGAGGGCTCGAAGCAGCTGGAGGGCGGCGTTGCGTCGATCTCCGGCGTCTCCCGGGGGAAAAAGGTCTGCGAGGACGGCGCGGAACGCGCCTTCGTCTCCGTTGAGACCGGGTCGTACGACCCCACCGATCTGCAAAAGTTCGGCTTTCCCGTCGTTCCCGAGCTCTATTACACCTCGGCGTACGAGGGAAAGCGCGGGGAAAACGGTGTGGTGTTCAACGACCGCGCCTTCATGGACTCCGTCAAAAGTCTGAAGGACCGGCCCGTCGGCGCGGGTCCCTACCGGCTGACGGGGTACGAGGGCGGCGTTGCCTCCTACGAGGCAAACGACGCCTACTGCCTCGGCTCGCCGAAGATCCGTCTTCTCCTCTGCAAAACGGTCGCCTCCGGCGGGGAGACAAACGCCCTGCGGACGGGAGAGGTGGCGATCGCGGCGCCGGCGTCCTCGCCCGCCCTGAGCCGCAACGTCGTTTCCGGCGGCGCCGGTTACGAGGATCTCGCCGCGCTCTACTACGACGTCAACGCCTACGGCTGCGTTTCCATCCAGACGCGCGCCGTGCCGGAGCTTGCCGTCCGCCGGGCGCTGATCCATACCTTCAACGCCGCTCTCGCCTACGATCGCTACTACGGCGAGCTCGCCGGGCCGGTCGTTTACGTGATGTCAAAGGCGCTCTGGGTGTACCCGGACGACCGGACCGAGCCCTTCTATTCCTACGATCCGACGGGCATGACCTCGCTTGCTCTCTTCCGCGAGGCGGGCTACGTCTACGATGAAAACGCCGGCGTGATGAAATATCCCCAGGGGCACGAAAAGGCGGGGCAGCAGGTCGAGTTTACCTATACGCTCCCCTATCCGGCCGGGGATCACCCGCTCGGCGAGATCTTCGCGGACTCCGCGGCGATCCTCGCAAAGATCGGCGTCAAGGTCACGGTGGTGGTCGACCCCGACCTCTCCGACCGGGTCGCCGCGGCGTACGAATCCGGCCTCCAGGTCTACGCGTCGGTCAGCGCCGCAAACGGCGCCGACCCCGACCTCTTCCCGCGCTGGTATTCCGACCCCTCGGCCAACCAGGACGCCCGGGCGGGGAACAGCGGGATCTTCTGGCTCTTTAAAAACGGAGACGGGGAGACCGTCTCGCTTCTGACCGAACTGAACGAACACATCCTCGCCGCCCGCTCGGATCCGGATCCCGACCGGCAGAAGGCGGAATACGCAAAGGCGCTCGACCTAGCCGCCTCCCTCGCCGCGGAGGCGCCGATCTACCAGCGCAAGAGTTTTTACGTTTATAACAAAAAGATCCTCGACCCGGCCGGTCTCCCCGCCGAGGAGGAGATCTCCGTCTTCCGCAGCCCCCTGCGCGGGATCCACCTCTTTTCCCTGGCCGACCCGGCGGGGGAGGAGAAAACCGGCACCGCGGACGCGGAAACGGCCGCTTGACGCCTTCCGGGAGCCGCGCGGGAATATGACCGTTTCTTGGCATTTATAAACTTTTTATTATACACTTCTTGTCCTTTTTTGTCAAGACAAAAATTGTTCAATAATTCTCTTTCTTTTTGCCTTGTATTTGAAAATAATTGTCGCTATAATAAAGATGTATCATTTTCGGATCGCCGGGCTCTTTGGCGGAAAAACGCCGCCGGAGCGTCCGGGTCCGGCAGATTTTCTTAAAACAAGGGGGATATCATGAAACAAAGACTCATGGCTGTGCTTCTTGCGGCGCTTCTGGTATTCACGATGGTACCGCTTGCGTTCGCGCAGACCGTCACGGCGGCGGAGCCGGTCAACGTCGCGTATCTCGACGAGGCGAACGGCGACGACGAGTTGGCGGAACTGAACGACGCGTCCGCTTCCTTCGCGACCTTCAAAGCGGCGTATAACGCGCTTTGCCCCGAGGGCGGCACGATCCGCATCGTGGACGTGTACGGCGCGATCAACACCGAAAACATCGCCGGACTGAACACCCACTACGGCACGATCACCATCACCGGCGACGAGGCGAGCGACTACTGGTATATTCCGTGTTCCAAGACCGCCGACGCGCAGAACTGGGTCAAGCTGGCCGGTCCCGTCGTGATCGAGAACATTCATCTTTACTGCCCTCAGCAGACCTACATTCTCGCCAACTGCGCCAAGCTGACGATGGGCGAGGGGATCGTGGTTGAGGAAACGCTCGGCACCTCTCTCGCCGGGAAGACCGGGAGCAAGCTCTCCGTTATGGGCGCATCGATGAACGCCGGCAAGTTTATGGATACCTGGGTCACGATCAAGAGCGGCAGCTACCGCACGGTATCCGGCGGCGCGCGTGTAACGAGCCTTTTTACGACTCCCGAATCCCTGCTTGGGACCGCCTACCTCTTCCTTGAGGGCGGCAATATCGCTACCGTGGTCTCCACCAACTGGGGCGTGAGTACCACGGGCGCCGGTCTTTCCGTCGGCGGTCAGGCGTACGTCTACGTGGACGGCGCCACGATTACCAAACTCTATACCGGCGGGCAGTATTCGAACTCGGTTGCTTTGCGCGACTCCTTTGTGATCTACACGTCCGGTCACATTGGGACCCTCGTCAGCGGACGTTCGCTCGGACGTGCTTTTGCTTTCTACGGCGACCAGGTCACGTCTTCCTATGGCAATACAAAGATCACGGCGAATACCTCCGGCGCGTTCGTTTGCGGCGGGAAATCCACGACCGTGTCCTATAGCGATACCAAGCTCGCGCTGAACGTGCTTCCGCTCCGCTCCGGTGAAAACGAAGTGGTTTATGTCGATCAGTCTTTGAGCGTTGCGCAGAACTCCGGCAACGCCCCCGGGGATGGCGCGTTCAATCTCGCGATCGCGATCGCCCTGCTCACCAAGACCGGCGGCACGATCGTCCTCTGCGGAGACTCTCAGACGCTTATTTCCGACTTCAATACCAACGCTTACCGCTTCAACGAGCCGTATCACGCCGCTCCGATTACGATCACCGGGCAGAACGCGGACGGATCGACACAATTGATCGCTTCCGCTCCCGTGGCGGGGACGAAGACCCATAACGGCAACACCTACGCCAAGAATTCCGGCCTG
This sequence comes from uncultured Clostridia bacterium, assembly GCA_946410595.1. Lineage (GTDB taxonomy): Bacteria > Bacillota > Clostridia > Oscillospirales > CAG-272 > RUG12395. The sequence continues at coordinate 6,291 of CAMKAU010000031.1, read as the reverse complement.
GATCTTTACAACCTCTGCGGCGATACCACCTTTGAAAATCTGACGATCAATTTCGCCAAGCACGGCGCCAATATCGCCGCCAACTTCCACAACCTCACGATCGGCGAAAACGTTTCCACCGCCAGAACGGTCCGTCTTGTGGGCGCCTTTGCCACGCAGGAATCTTCCGTGAACAAACCCTATGCGGCAGAGCAGGCGGGCGGCGGATATAAGTCCACCACCTCCCAGAGCTTCTACGAGCCCTACGCTCGCTGGTCCGACGCGGATACGAATATCACGCTCTCCGCTTCCAACACCGGCACCTGGTGGATCACCGCGTTTGCCCGTGTGGAAGGCGGCGTGGTTCCGATGACGGGATGCAACGTTACCTTCCCCGGCACGGCGCACGTAACGGTTAACGGCGGCACGGTGAACTCCCTTTACGCCGGCCCGGTGAGCAAGCGCGACGCGACCGGCGCGAACGCCGAGATCGCGATCAACGGCGGCGTGGTCAAAGCGCTCTATGAAGGCGGCTTTGAGCCGAATATGGGCGCGGTCGCCGGCAACCTTGACATCACCGTCGGCGAGAACGCGACCGTTGAGTCCTATCACAACATCGACTCCGCTCCCGCCTCCTTCACGATGAAGGTCAACAGCACCTATTCCTCCTATCTGCTCGCAAAGAACACCTACACGCAGGCGACCGTTACGACCGACATGACCGCGGAAACCTACAACGACGCGATCGACATGACCCTCGGCTTCGGGCTGAAGGATAACGGCGAAAACGGCGTCAAGATCCGCTACGGCGTCGTGCTGAAGGATTACGTGATCGACGACGAGAACTTCACCGTCAAGGAGTTCGGTATTCTCGTCAAGAAGGCGGACAACGCCGCCGCCCTCGAGTGGTTCGAGAGCAACGAGCAGGTCGCCTATCAGAACAAGGTGGCAAAGAGTATGGCTTTCCTCCGCGGATCCTCTATCCGGAATTATTATTACTATCCGGACGATCCGGAGAAGAATCCCAACGATGTTGAGTATTATGCAACTCTCAGCGGGATCAACGAGGCGAGATACCAGACCGAGTATGTTTTCCGTCCGTACATGGTTGTGACCGTGGGCGGTGTGGATCAGGTCGTCTACGGCGCCGAGAGCACCCAAAGCGCCTACACGAGGGCCCAGATCCTGGGTACGGGAAATGAGGCCGCGGATAAAGTCCTGACCGCGGTCAACGGTTGAGAAGAGAAGGGAGCCATCCGATGAAAGAAAGATATACCAAACCCGAACTGGAGCTGATTAAGCTCGACGTTCTGAAAACGACTGTCGCCACCATCAGCGGCGGCAGCGGCGACGGAACCGACGTGGACGCCAGCGCCCTTGACTGATCCCGGATCAAAATCGACAAAAGACCGGAAAGCCCCGCGCTTTCCGGTCTTTTTTCCGCCCGTCGGGAGACGGAAACAAACAAAAACGCGGCGGGAGATCCCTTTTCATGCAGGGCGGGGGTTTATCTCCCGCCGTGCGGCGCCCCTACCACCGGATCTCTCCCCGTTTGGCTCCCTCTTGAGGGAGCTCCCGCGCAGCGGGTGAAGGAGTAGACGGACGCCGCGTGTTTCTTCCTTTATATATATGATCCCGCCGCCGCTCCGCAGAAAAAAACAAAAAATTAAGAAAAGCCCTTGACAAGCGGACCTTTGGTCGCTATAATAAAAAAGCATTCAAAAATGCACGCGAGAGTGGCGGAACTGGCAGACGCGCACGTTTGAGGGGCGTGTGGTTTACACCGTACGGGTTCAAGTCCCGTTTCTCGCACCAAAACAGAGAGGACGCCAAAAGGCGTCCTCTCTGTTTTGGTTAAAGGTAAGGAAACGGGACTTGAAGCCGCGAAGAAAAACGCTCCGGGGGAGCGTTTTTCCGCGGTGACCGAAGGATTTTGCAAAGCACGGGGAAAGGAGTTTTCGCTTTTGCTTTGCAAAATCCAAGACCAAGTCCCGTTTCTCGCACCAAAACAAAGAGGACGCCAAAAGGCGTCCTCTTTGTTTTGGTTAAAGGTAAGGAAACGGGACTTGAAGCCGCGAAAGAAAAACGCTCCGGGGGAGCTCTTCCTTCTTCACTATTCACTCTTCACTCTTCACTATTCACTCTCCCCTCTCCCGTTTTCCGAAAGGGTATTGACTTTCCGCCTGTTTTCGGCTATAATACGATTGAAAACGATTTTGGCCGGGAGGGGATGGTATGGCATATATCAACAGAACGCTTGAAAAAAAGATCGCAGAGATCAGCCGGGAGTACGCCTGTGTTCTGGTGACCGGACCGCGACAGGTCGGAAAATCCACGATGCTGCAGCACTTGATGGAGGGCAGCAACCGCAGCAGAGTAACGCTCGATCATACGGACGAGCGCAAGCTGGCGAAGACAGACCCCGCGCTTTTCCTTGAAATCCATCCGGCTCCGGTATTGATTGACGAAGTACAGTATGCGCCGGAACTGTTTTCCTACATTAAAATAAAAGTAGACGAAGGCGCCGCTCCCGGTTCCTATTGGCTGACGGGATCGCAGGCGTTCCGCTTGATGGATTTAGCAAGGGAGTCCCTTGCCGGACGAACGGCAATCGTCCACATGTCGGCGTTGTCGCAAAGCGAACTGTACGGCGACGGCGAAACAACGCCTTTTGCTGTGGGGCTCGATGCGATCAACTCCCGGAAAAAACACCTCGCGCCTTGCTCGGCAACGGAAATGTATGGACGCATTTGGCGCGGCGCCATGCCGGGACACCGGAGCGGCAAATATTCCGACCGCGACGTTTTTTACAGTTCCTATATTCAGACCTATATCGACCGCGACGTGACGGATATGATCCCGGGCGTGGATAAACTGCTGTACGCGGATTTCATCCGCGCCGCCGCGTGCCGCGCAGGACAGATGCTCAATATCCACGATATCGCGCAGGACGTAGGCGTATCGGACGACACGGCAAAACGCTGGTTGACGGTGATGGAAAAATCGGGGATCATTTTCTACCTGCGTCCCTATTCCAACAATCTTCTGAAACGCACGGTCAAAACGCCGAAGATGTATTTCTTTGATACGGGGCTTGTTGCCTATCTTACGAAGTATTCCAGCCCCGAGATCCTGATGAACGGCGCGTTGAGCGGCGCGATCCTCGAGAACTACACGGTCGCGGAGATTATGAAGACCTATCACAACAACGTGAAAGAGTGCAGCTTTCATTATTATCGCGACAAAGAATCCAACGAGATCGACCTCGTCATCGAAAGCGACGGCGAGACGCATCCGCTGGAGATCAAAAAATCGTCCAATCCGGCTCCCGAGCTTGCCGGTGCGTTCAGGATCCTCGATAAAGGTTCTCTTCCGCGCGGTACCGGCGCGATCCTGTGTCTGAAAGAGGAATTGTCGGCCATGGACCGAAAAATATATATCGTCCCCATTTGGATGATTTAAGAACGGAGGATCGAACGACCGGATCGGAGAGGCCGCCGCGGTTTTTCAGAAAACTTTCGCACAGCTCTCAGGTCTTAGGGATCTTTTGCCCCCCCCAATACAATCGTAAAGTTCCCTAAAAGGAGACGGCGGGTATGAATGATGAATAGACAGGGATCGAAGAGCTGTTGCGGCGGCGCTCCGATCCGCGGCCCACGGCTCCTTCCGGGAGCCGTTTTTTTCGCCTTGTTTGCCGTTTTCTTTCTCTGCTGTTCCGGGGGTCTTCTCCGTCGACCCGGAGGCGGTTGTTTTTTGTTGGTTTTTTCGGAAAATCTATTGACAAGAAGCGGACGGGAGGGGTATAATAAAGCCATCTTATAAAAGGGGGATTTTTTATGAAACTCAAGAAACTGCTTTCCGTCTTTCTTGCGTTGGCAATGCTGCTCGGTGTTTGCAGCGTGCCGGTGTTTGCGGACGGGAACGTTGCCAAGATCGGCGCCGTGGAGTACGCTTCCCTGGCGGAAGCCGTCGCGGCGGCGAACGCCGGCACTTCCGCCGAAGCGATCACGATCACGCTGCTTCAAGACGCCGTTATGAGCGCCAACGTTCAGGTTACGAGTAATATCATTCTTGACCTGAACGGTCATGCGATCACGAGCGCCGCTGATGATTTGTTCGACGTGCAGCCAGGCGGAACCCTGACCGTCAATGATTCCGTAGGCGGCGGCAGCATCTATACCGACAACTGGACCGTGTTAGCGGTTTACGGCGGTACGGTGGTAGTGAATGCCGGCAAGATCGGCGCCTCAAAGGCCAATACCGCGTATAGCAGCAATGGCGGCTCCATCACGTTTAACGGCGGCATGATCAACCAGAGCAATACGTACTATACGGTTGCGGAAGGTCTCCGGACCTACGACGGCGTCGGTGCAAACGTGGGTTATTACATCTTCGCGGCTCCGACCGTTACGGCTGTGACCCCGAGCGCAGTCGATAATCCCGCGAATAACCAACAGCAGTTTACAGCCACGGTTGAATCCGGCACGACCGTTGTGTGGAGCAGCAGCGACGAGACCGTTGCTACCGTTGATCAAAACGGACTTGTGACTACCACCGGGACACACGGCATGGCGTATATCTACGCGACGGATGCTCAAACCGGCGCCTATGCCTACGCCTCTGTTGCGGTCGGTGATTCGGTAGTCAGAAATGAAAGAACGCAAAAGGGGTACGCTTCGCTGCAGGCGGCCGTCCTTGAGGCGGAAAGCGGAGATACCATAAAGCTGCTTAACAGCTTCACGCTCTCGACCCTCACGACCTTCCCGGCGGGCAAGACTCTGACGCTTGACCTCGGCGGAAAAACCCTGACTGAGAATGCGTCCGGTCCTCGTTTGCTGGACAACTACGGTACGCTGACGATCACCAACGGTACGATCTCTCAGACAAACGCCGACTCTTTCGGCGCTATCCGCAACAGCGGAACTCTGACGCTTACCGCAACCGTTACGATGATCGATAACGGCGGCGCGAGCGGCTCGACGGTGAACAACTATGGAAGCGGCGCCGTCCTGACTGTGGAAGGCGGCAGTTACACCGCCAACAACGATAACGGCAAATGCAACGGCGTGTTCAACGTAAACCCCGGGTCCACCGCAACGATTTCCAACGCAACGGTGGTTTCCGCGAACGAGGCCGGCTACGGCGTTTATTCCATTACCAACCGCGGCGGCACGCTGACGCTGAACGACGGCGTTAACGTTACGGCCACACGCGGCGCTCTGGCCAACAATGCGGGTCAGACGACCGTAAACGGCGGTACCTATACGGTTACAGGTACTACTAATCCCGGTTACGCATACTTTATCACAAACGACGGTCAGACCACGAACGTCGTGATCAACGGCGGTACTTTCACCAGTACCACTTACGCTGTCCTTATCAGCGTTGACGACGGCGCTCAGGACGCGAGCGACGTTGCCGTGACCATCAACGGCGGATACTTCAATCAGACTGCGAAGGGTTCCAAAGAAACAACCAGAGTTTGGGACGTCCAGATTAAGGGCGGTTACTTCAAGACCAGGCCTGCGGAAACTCTTCTCGCTTCCGGCTACGAAGTTTCCGAGATCACGGAAGGTGCGGCTTATGATAGCGGTTACCATTACACGGTAGTCAACGCTTCCAACGTTGCCCGCATCGGCAATACGGATTATGCCTCTCTCGCGGCGGCGATCGCGGCTGTTCCGACCGACGGCACCGTGACCACGATCGTGATGCTCGCGGACGAGACGATCGAAAACGTCGGTAGCGTTGGACTTGTCATTCCTGCGACCAAGAACATCGTTCTGGATCTCAACGGCAAGACAATCTCCGGCGCAAGCAATCTGAAGAGTACCCATTTCATTGATAACAAGGGCACTTTGGAGATCACCGACAGCTCCGCAAACGAAGACGGTAAGATCACCTTCTGCGCTGTTGCAGACACCGGCTACAGTGTGGAAAATATCACGATCTACAACATCGGCGGAAGACTGACCCTTACAAAGGGCACGATTGAGAACACCACAGACGGCGGTCTGACCTACGCCGTCAACACCAGCTCCAACGCATGGGGCACCGGCGATGACAAGTATTCCGTGTTCACGATGACCGGCGGCCGTCTGGCAGGCGCCCATACGGACAACACGCTCCGCGTTTATCAGAACTGCGCGGCGGGCAGCGTTGCGTCTCACAACACGGTTAACATCTCCGGCGGCGTGATCGACAACGGTATCTTTGTTGATACGTATCTTTATACCACAAATATAGACGTTACCAATTATACCGGAGCCAATATCGATACAGTGATCACCATCTCCGGCGGTACGGTCAACG